>JAGBZE010000019.1 GCA_017628435.1 Akkermansia sp. | reverse complement strand
CTTTCAAAACTATCGGTTAAGAGTGTTAATTGAATGTGGTCACATCGTGATATGAAAATTCGAATTCCACATTATTTGGGCTTGACCCGAAAAATCACCATCCCACAAAACTTGGGCTTGACCCCTCTTCCTCCGCCACCCAAAAAGTGGGCATATACAGGGGCCTTAAAGTGGGCATATGCAGGGCATATAAAGCGGGCGTATCTCAAATGTCGCACGATGTCCCGATTTGACGCATAAAATGCTGAAAAACAAAGAGCGGCAGTCGTAAAACTGCCGCTCTTTTCTGGTTTTATTTACGTCGGGCAAGCGGGATTCGAACCCACGACCCCTTGCACCCCATGCAAGTGCGCTACCAGACTGCGCTACTGCCCGTGATTTTGCTTGTCTCGCGCCTTGCAGCGCGGCGACGAGCGGAGTATACACGCAGTTTTTAGGATTGTCAACCACTTTTTTTCGTGATATGATTTTTTTTGCCATGAAGAAGGTGAAAACCGCAGTTGTAGGAGCCAGTGGATACACTGGCCAGGAGCTTTTGCGCATTCTGCTGCGCCATCCGGGCGTGGAGCTGGTCTGTGCGACCTCGCGTCAGTATGCAGGACAGAAGCTGAGTGATCTTTTCCCGCGTTTCCGGCATGTGCCGGGAGCGGATTTGTGCTTTACAGATTCGGATGTAGAGGCGATTGCCGCCACGGGGGCAGAGGCAGCCTTCCTGGCGTTGCCGCACGGTGTATCGGTAGAATACGGCCGCGGGCTGGTGGAAGCCGGAATCCGCGTGGTGGATTTATCTGCCGATTTCCGCCTGAATGACCCGGCGGTATATGAAGAATTCTACGGCAAGCCGCACGCAGACGTGGAGCTGATGCAGGAGGCCCCCTACGGCATGCCCGAATGGCACCGCGAGGAGATTGCCAAGGCGCGCATTGTGGGTTCCCCCGGTTGCTACCCCACGAGCATTATTCTGCCACTGGTGCCGCTGCTGAAAGCGGGGTTGGTGCTGCCGGAGGATATTGTGGTGAACAGCGGCAGCGGTGTTTCCGGCGCCGGCCGCAGGGCAGATGTTTCCCTGCTCTTCTGCGAATGCAATGAGAGCATGCGCGCCTACGGGGTGCCGCGCCACCGCCACCTCTCCGAAATTGAGCAGGAGCTTTCCGAGGCCGCCGGCGAGAAGGTAACGATCACCTTCACCCCGCACCTCATGCCGGTGAATACGGGTATTCTGACCACCACGGTGGCCAAGCTGAAACCCGGTACCACGATTGAGGAAATCACCGCCTGCTTTGAGGCCGCCTATGCCAATGCACCGTTTGTGCGCCTGCAGGGAGCCAACAAGCCCACGGACACCAAGAATGTGACCCGCACGAATTTCGTGGACATCGGCTGGGCGATTGATGCCCGCACGAACCGCGTGGTGCTCATGAGCGCTGAGGACAACGTGATCAAGGGCGCAGGCGGCCAGGGTGTGCATGCCTTCAATATCATGTTCGGGTTCGATGAGACCGAGGGTCTCTGGATTATCTGATTTTTCCAGGAAACATGAAACCGGTACTCCTCATAGTCGATGACGAGAAATCCACGCGCACGGCGCTGTGCGCTGCGCTGGAAGATGATTATGAGGTGTACCCCGCCGCGAACGGCAAGGCCGCACGGGCTATTCTGGAGACAGAGCCCGTGGACCTGCTGCTGACGGATCTGCGGCTGGGGGGCGAGAGCGGCATGGATATCATAGACCATGCCGTGGCCCTGCCTCGCCCGCCGCTGTGCATCATGATGACGGCCTACGGCAGCGCCGATGTGGCGGCGGAGGCCAAGCGGCATGGTGCGTATTATTTCCTGAACAAGCCGCTGAATCTGGATGAGGTGGAGCTGCTGCTCAAACGCGCCACCCACACCCGCCAGCTGGAAAAGGAAAATGAGGAGCTGACAACCCGCCTGGAACCCACCGGCGGGCTGGACCGCATGCTGGGCGACAGCCCGCAGATGCAAGATATTTTTAACCGCATCCGCCGAGTGGCGCCCACGCAGGCCACGGTGCTTATCGAGGGCGAAAGCGGCACCGGTAAGGAACTGGTGGCCCGCGCCCTGCACTCCCTCTCCCCGCGCAGCAACAAGAAATTTGTGGCGGTGAACTGCGCCGCACTTTCGCCCCAGCTCATGGAGAGCGAGCTATTTGGCCACGAGAAAGGCTCCTTCACCGGGGCCATGCAGCGCCGCATCGGCCGGTTCGAGGAAGCCGACGGCGGCACCCTCTTCCTGGACGAGATTGGCGAGATTGATATACCCACCCAGGTGAAGCTGCTGCGCGTGCTGGCCGAGCGCAGCATCGAACGCGTGGGCAGCAACACGAGCATCCCTGTGAATGTGCGCGTGATTGCAGCCACCAACCGCGACCTGGCCGCCATGGTGAAGGAAGGCACATTCCGACTTGATTTGTACCAGCGTCTCAATGTCATCTCCCTGCACCTGCCGCCGCTGCGCGACCGCCGGGGGGACATTGTGCTCATGGCCAACGCCTTTGCCAGAGAACTCTGCCAGCTCAACGGCAAACCCGCCATGAGCCTGAGCCGCCCTGCCCTGGAGCTGCTGCGCCAATACGATTGGCCAGGCAATGTGCGCCAGCTGCGCACCGCAGTGGAACACGGCGTGGTGATGAGCAGTGCTGAAACCATTTCCCCGGAGGATCTGCCGGAGTATCTGCAAGCAGCAGCACCTGCCCCCACCCTTTCCCCGGTAGCAGGTAAGAGTGGCAGTATTGATTTTGAGCTTGAAACAGCCCCCTCTCTTAATCTAAAATACATCGAGCAGCAGGCCATTCTCCTGGCCTTGCAGCGCACAGAGGGGAACCGCTCTGCCGCAGCTGATTTACTGGGCATCAACCGCCGCACCCTGCAGCGGAAAATGTCAGAAACACCGGACACTTTCAAGGATTTCATCTAAAAAACTTCTGCATCTAATGGATAAATTAACCAGCAAAGAACGCAACGAGCGCAACAAGCTGATGACGTTGCGCTGGATTCTCGGGTTCATCGTTGTCAGCCTCTGCATGTTCCAGCTTTTCCTGACCTACCGGGGCATGGACCAACCGGTTGCTATGGACATGGCTCAAATCGGCCGCCAGATTGCCCGAGGCGAGGGGTTCACCTCCAAGTTCATACGCCCCATCGATGTGTGGGACATTAACAAGCTGAACAAAAACAAGCCGCTGAACTTTGACCAATTCCCGGAAACCAACCACGCCCCGCTATATCCCTATGTGCTGGCAGGTGCCATCAAGGCTACAGGTTTCGATAAGTTTGAAGAAAAGCGTATGGATGAAGCCAAGTCCAACGTGTATGCAGGCGACCGCGTCATTGCTGCCACGAGTACAGTTTTCTTCCTGCTGGCACTGCTACTGGCCTACACGCTTTTCTCCCGCCTGTTCGATGAGGTGGTGGCGGCCACAGCTGTAGCGCTGATGGGGCTGAGCGAGCTCATGCTGCAATACGCACTGAGCGGCCTGCCGCAGCCGCTCATGATGTGCCTGGTTCTGGGAGCCGCGCATTGCCTGGTCTCAGCAGTCAAGGCAAATGAGGAAAACCAGCGCGCCAGAACAGTGCTCTGGAACTGCCTCATGTATGTGCTGCTGGCGCTGCTCTGCCTTACCTGCCGCATGAGCATATGGTGCGCCTTCGGCATGATGGTATTCACCGGGCTCTACTTCAAACCCCGTGGCATGTATGCAGCCATCGGTGCCGCCATTCTGGCCATCATCGTTGTGCTGCCCAATCTCATTCTCATGGCACCCACCGGCGGCATGGAAAAGAAGCTGATGTACGGTCTTTTCAATGGTTTCGGCAGCGATGGCGCCATCATGCTCATGCGCTCCGCCACCACGGAGGCGCTCAGCTTCAACAGCTCCAACTTCTTCCTGCGCCTGCTGGGCTATACCTTCGCCCAGTTCAACAGCATGTACATCAACATGGGTGCCATCATCACCACGCCCTTCTTCCTGCTGGCGCTGCTCAACAAGTTCCGTAACCCGGCGGTGGAGGCCAGCAAATGGGCCGTATTCGCCATGTGGCTGGCAGCCTGCATCGGCATGGCTTTGTTTGGCGAGTCTGAGACTATCAGCGCCAGCCAGCAGGCTGTACTCTTCACGCCTTTCTTTGCTGCTTTCGGCACAGCTCTGGTGTTCATCTTCCTGGCACGCATGCAGCTGGGACAGGCATTTAATGGCGTGCGCGGCCTGGCCATTGCCACCATGCTGGTCATTTCCTCCGGTCTGTTTCTCTTCCAGCTGCCCAAGCAGCTCTACATCGGCATCTGGACCAGTGCCCGTGGCATCCCCCACTTCCCGCCCTACTACCCGGCAGCCATGAACGGCAAGCTGCACAATATGTCCAACGCCAAGGACCTGATTGTGACAGACCAGCCCTGGGGTGTGGCCTGGTATGCTGACCGCAAGGCACTGTGGATACCGCGCAGCATTGAGGAACTCACGCGCAACCTGGAGCCTATCTTCCACCGCTCCGGACAGGAAATTCAGGGTTTCCTCATCACCCCCTCCTCGCACTCCATGCAGAGCAGCGGCATCACCGGCGTTATCCGCGAGGCGGGTGACTTTGCCCCGCTTGCCCTGGAAGGCAAGTTGCTGTTGCTTGCTCCGCGGCATAACATGGCCTTTGCTGAGCTGTTCACCACCAATGCCAACCCGAAATCCACGGCTCGTCCGCTGGCCAGTCTGGTTTCCTCGCAGGGGCTTTACCGCCACCGTAACTTCATTCTGGGTGCGGAGATGGTGTACTACAGCCGCGAAGACGTAAGCGAGCAGAACAAATAACCCACACCTGATGAGCATCCATGCCCCCGCGCACAAAAAATAAGACGCTGAATTTCGAGCAGGCCACCGCCCGGCTTGAAGAAATTGTGGAGCGTGTAAACAACCCGGAAACCGGGTTGGAGGATATGATTGCCCTGGCCGCAGAGGGGCTCACTCTCATCCGCAACAGTGAGCAGCTCCTGGCGGAGGCCGAACTTAAAATTCTGAAGCTGGAGCAGGCAGCTACCGCTCCGGCAGAAGACAAACACATGAATGACGATGCAGAATTCTCCCTCATCTGACCTGCCTCCCCTCCTCTCCGGCATTCGCTGCCCGCAGGATGTCCAGGCTTTGCCCGCAGATAAGCTGACTGCGCTGGCCGATGAAGTGCGCTCCACCCTCATCTACACATTGTCGGAAACGGGTGGCCACCT
>JAGBZE010000001.1 GCA_017628435.1 Akkermansia sp. | reverse complement strand
GAGCGGTGAAGAGACCGGTGGACTCAAGAACAACGTCAACACCCAGCTCAGCCCAGGGAAGCTGATCCGGACCCAGCATACCACCAACAATCTTGATGGGGTGGCCGTTCACGATCAGGTTGTCACCATCAACTTCGATGGTGCCGTTGAACTTGCCCTGCGTGGAGTCATACTTAAGCAGGTGAGCAGTGGTAGCGATGGGGGTAAGGTCGTGAATAGCAACAACCTTCTCGAGCTCGGCCTGGGACATGGCGCGAAGCACATTGCGACCAATGCGACCGAAACCGTTAATAGCGTATTTAGCCATAGTATTAGGATAAATGGTTTTTAAGTTTAGACCCGCCCGGCCACCGGGCCTGGCAAGGCGAGAGTAAGTATATAGATTCACCCCCTCAGAGTCAACACAAATTTCCTTTCTCTACACAGAAATCAGCTATTTTCACGCTTCCTCTAAAAAAATTCAAGCATTGTGTAATTTTCTCTTGACTCCCACGCATTCCTTTTGTATACTCTGCCCCGCAACCACGCAACCTGGCGGGATAGCCAAGTGGCCTAAGGCAACGGTTTGCAAAACCGTCATTCGTGGGTTCAAATCCCACTCCCGCCTCTGAAAGCGCAGCAACTTTTTCGTTGCTGCGCTTTTTCGTTTTGATTTGCTTGCTACTCAAGCCTTCTATTCCTCATCGGCTGATGCTATTTTCGCAAGCACTACCACAAAGATAGGAAATATTTTTGTTTTATCCTACCATTTTACTTGACTTTAGAAGATATGGTTATAAAATGCAGGCATACATACAAGATATAGTGGAGCCATGAAAATACGGAAACGGAACGGACAGACCGCAGAATACGAGCGGAGCAAGATAGAGCGGGTCATCTACCTGGCCTGTAGCAGCGCAGGCATTAGCAATGCACAGGAGCACGCACTGGCTCTTGCAGAAGAAGTGGAGAAGAAGCTGTTCAGCCACGGCGGCGACGGCATTGCCGTGGAGCGCATTCAGGACCAGGTGGAAGAATGCCTGATGACCGCCGGACTGTACGAGGCAGCCAAGCGATTCATTCTGTACCGGAATGAGCACAGCCGCGCCCGGCGTGCCCGGGAGCAGGTGCTGGCCCACCTGCAGAACCGCAGCGCCGCTGATGCTGAGCTCAAGCAGCTGCAGCACGAATTCGCCGGCGAGGAATACGACCTGCACCTGCTCACCGCCCGCTTCCAAAGCCACTACCGTGGCGAAGGGAACGACGAGAAGGCCCTGGCAGCCCTCACCCGCGCCGCAGCAGAGCTCACCACCCGCGATGCCCCCGCCTGGGAAATGATAGCCGCGCGCTTCTGGCTGCTGCGATTCCGCAGCCAACTGGCCCGCTACGAGGCCGAGGCCGGTATCACCTGCCTGCACGATAAAATCACCCACCTGACCAAACAGGGCGTATACGGCAGCTACATTCTGGCCCACTACAGCAAGGCGGAAATTGACGCATTCGAGCAAATCCTCTGCCCGGAGCGTGATAAACTGCTCAACTACTCCGGGCTGGAGCTGCTGCACGGGCGCTACCTCATCCGCACCCACGCCGGGCGCGTGCTGGAAAGCCCACAGGAAATGTTCCTGGGCATCGCGCTGCACCTGGCCATGAACGAACAGCAGAACCGCAGCGAATGGGTGAGGCGCTTCTACGATATGCTCAGCACGTTGAAGGTCACCATGGCCACCCCTACCCTGGCCAATGCCCGCAAACCCTTCCACCAGCTTTCCTCCTGCTTCATTGATACCGTGCCGGACAGTCTGGAGGGCATTTACCGCAGCATCGACAACTTTGCCCAGGTAAGCAAATACGGCGGCGGCATGGGGCTCTACCTCGGCAAGGTACGCGCCAGCGGCAGCGCCATCCGCGGGTTCCCCGGGGCGGCAGGCGGAGTCATCCGCTGGATTCGCCTGGCCAATGACACCGCCGTGGCGGTGGATCAGCTGGGCGTGCGGCAGGGCGCCGTGGCGGTGTACCTGGATGCCTGGCACCGGGATTTGCCCGAGTTCCTGTCCATCCGCACCAATAATGGCGACGACCGACTGAAAGCGCACGATGTGTTCCCCGCCGTGTGCTACCCGGACTATTTCTGGCAGCAGGCACGCGACAATATCGAGGGCGACTGGTACATGATGTGCCCGCACGAGATACAGAGCATCAAAGGCTATGCCCTGGAAGACAGCTATGGCGAGGAATGGGAGGAACGCTACCTGAGCTGCGTGGCCGATTCCCGCATCAGCAAGCGCGTGGTGCCCATCAAAGATATCGTGCGCCTTATCCTGAAGAGCGCAGTGGAGACCGGCACACCCTTTGCCTTCAACCGCGACCTCGTGAACCGCGCCAACCCGAACAAACACTGCGGCATCATCTACTGCAGCAACCTCTGCACCGAAATTGCCCAGAACATGAGCGCCATCGAATCCGTGAGCCAGGTGACCACCACAGTGAACGGTGAGACCGTGGTGGTCAGCACCACACGCCCGGGCAATTTCGTGGTCTGCAACCTGGCCAGCCTTTCCCTGGGCCGCATCGATGTACAGAACCCGGAGGAAGTGGCCGAAATCACCCGCAGCGCCGTGCGTGCGCTGGATAACGTGATAGACCTGAACTTCTATCCCCTGCCCTATGCCGAAATCACCAACCGCGCCTACCGTCCCATCGGCCTGGGCGTAAGCGGCTACCACCATATGCTCGCCCGCCTGGGACTGCACTGGGAAACCCAGGAGCACCTGGACTTTGCCGACCAGCTGTTCGAGCAGATAAACTACGCCGCCATCGAGGCCAGCTGCGCCACGGCGCAGGAAAAGGGAGCCTACTCCCACTTCACCGGCAGCGAGTGGCAGACCGGCGCCTATTTCGACCGCCGGGGCTACACCAGCCCGCAGTGGCAGGCGCTTCGCCAGCGCGTGGCCACCCACGGGCTGCGAAATGCCTGGCTGCTCGCCGTGGCTCCCACCAGCAGCACCAGCATCATCGCCGGCACAACCGCCGGTATCGACCCGGTCATGAAACTCTTCTTCCTGGAGGAAAAGAAGAGCGGGCTCATGCCCCGCGTGGCCCCGGAGCTGACGCTCCGCACCCTCTGGCTCTACAAAAACGCCCACCACATCGACCAGCGCTGGTCCGTGCGCGCCGCAGGCGTGCGCCAGCGCCACATCGACCAGGCGCAGAGCATGAACCTCTACATTACCCATGAATACACCCTGCGCCAGATTCTCAACCTGTATATCCTCGCCTGGGAATGCGGCGTGAAAACCATCTATTATATCCGCTCCAAAAGTTTAGAAGTAGAAGAATGTGAATTATGTGCAAGCTGACCCGCAGACCGCTGTTCAACCCGCAGGGCGACTCCGATGTACTCGCCCGCCGCATCATCAATGGCAACACCACCAACCTCAACGATTTCAACAACATGAAATACGCCTGGGTGAGCCAGTGGTACCGCCAGGCCATGAACAATTTCTGGATCCCCGAGGAAATCAACCTCTCGGCCGATGTGCGCGACTACACCCGCCTGAGCCCGGCGGAGCGCCGCGCCTTCGATAAGATACTGTCCTTCCTCGTGTTTCTGGACAGCATCCAGACCGCCAATCTCCCCTCCGTGGGGGAATACATCACTGCCAATGAGGTAAACCTCTGCCTCTGCATCCAGGCCTTTCAGGAGGCCGTGCACAGCCAGAGCTACAGCTACATGCTCGATACCATCTGCGAGCCGCAGCAGCGCACCGAGGTGCTCTACCAGTGGAGGAATGATGAGCACCTGCTGCGCCGCAACACTTTCATCGGCAATCTGTACAACGAGTTCCAGCAGAACCGCACGCCGGAGAATTTTGCCCGCACGCTGGTGGCCAATTTCATTCTGGAGGGTGTGTATTTCTACAGCGGCTTCATGTTCTTCTACAACCTGGGCCGCAACAACAAGATGCCCGGCAGCGCGCAGGAAATCCGCTACATTAACCGCGATGAAAGCACCCACCTGTGGCTCTTCCGCAACATCATCCGTGAGCTTCAGCGCGAGGAGCCTCAGCTTTTCACCGAGGAAAAGGTGGAGGAATACCGCAGCATGATTCGTGAGGGCGCCGAGCAGGAAATCGCCTGGGGCTGCTATGTCATCGGCGATGATATTCCCGGGCTTACCACAGACATGATACGCGACTATATCCGCTACCTGGCCAACCGCCGCTGCCAGGACCTCGGCTTCGCCCCCATCTACCCCGGCCACGAAACCGAGCCTGCTTCCTGCACCTGGGTAACCCAGTACAGCAACGCCAACCTCATCAAGACCGACTTCTTCGAGGCCCGCAGCACGGCCTACGCCAAAAGCACCTCGCTAGTGGATGACCTGTGAGGAATGCAGAGTTCTGAAATCTGCATTCATATGCCGCGACTCAGGCTTGAAAGACCGGAGTCAATCTGCTACAACTCAGGCAGCATGAGCAGCGCAGGGATGCAGCAGGGCATGAAGCAGAGCATGGTGGCCACCGCCGCCATGCAGCAGTTCATGCGCACCCTGCAAGCCACCAATATGGAACTGCGCACGCAGGTCACCCAGGCGCTGGCCGCAAACCCGGCCCTGGAGGAACTGCCCCCGCAGGAACAGGAGGAGGATATTCCCGAGTTCTCTGCACCCGATACAGCCGCAGCCCGACGGCATGATTACCTGCTCGATTCCCTCACCGAGGCGCCCAGCCTCATGGCCCACCTGGAGGAACAAATTCACCGCAGCGCCCTGCCCGCCAGGGTGGAGTCCGCTGCCCTGCTGCTGGTGCAGAACCTGGACGAGCGCGGGTATTTCAGCGAATCTCCGGCAGATATCGCCACCCGGCATGGGTGGAGCAGCAGCCAGTTGAGCAAAGCGCTGCAAGCCGTGCAGGACCTCGACCCCGCCGGTGTGGGCGCCTCTGATTTACGAGAGAGTCTCATCCTGCAACTCCGCCGCGAGGGCGAGGAAGCCGGCCTGGCCATGCAGCTGCTCGAATCCCGCTGGAACGACCTGGTGCAGCACCGCTACACCGAGGCAGCCCAGGCTTTGGGAGTCCCTGAACCCGCCGTGGCCGGTGCCGCCCGCCGCATTGCCCAGCTGAACCCCGACCCCGGCAGCGCCTTCCAGCGCGATACAAACGCTGCCATCACCCCTGATTTGGTGGTCTTCCTCAATGAGGAGGGTGAACCGGAAATCGCCCTCACCGATGCGAACATCCCCCGGCTGGCGCTCTCTGCCGAATACCGCGAAATGATGGCCGAGCAAGCGGACAAACCGGAGGTGCGCCGCTATCTTTCCCGCTGCTTCAGCGAGGGGCGGGAACTCATCAAAGCCATTGCCGACCGCCAGAAAACCATTCTCCTGGTGGCAAACGAAATCGTGCAGCACCAGCGCGACTTTTTCCTGCATGGCCCCGCCGCCATGGTTCCGCTGCGCATGGAACAGGTGGCCGATGCCACCGGGCTGCATATCTCCACCGTCTCCCGCGCGGTGAATGGCAAGTTCCTGCAATGCAGCCGGGGCGTTTTCGAGCTGCGCCACTTCTTCACCGCTGCCCTGCCCGCCGGAAACACCGGCAGCATCTCCCCGGAGGCAGTCCAGGCGCGCATCCGCGAGCTCATTGCTGCAGAAGACCCGCGCCGCCCGCTCTCCGATGCCGCCCTGGAGCTTCAACTGTCGCAGGAAGGCATCACCATTGCCCGCCGCACCATCGCCAAATACCGTGATTTACTCAGGATTCTTCCCGCCAGCCAGCGGAGAAAATAATACCTCACCCGCACCCCCGCGCGGGTTTTCATTCTTCATTACGCGTTGGAACAATTAGCGGAAAGTTTTGCTTTCTGGGGAAAGTAATCCTTGTAGCAAATTGATAAATCAGACTTTTGCGAGCCAAAGGCGAGCGGAATTTAGAGTCCGAAGGGCGACACATCCCGTAGCCCAGAGCGTCAGCTCTGGGTACCTGGAAAAATAATGAACGGAACCCCGCCGGCTGGCGGGGTGGCAGAATGCATAAAGCCTTTGTCTACAATTAAAAGCAGTTTACAGAACGTAGCGCATTGGAAATCTGCCACCCACTCACTTTGTTCGGGGTTCCGGTTATTTTTGTTCCTAACCCAAGGCTTACGCCTTGGGCTATGAAAAGTACCGCCCTCCGGGCTCTAAATTCCGCTCGCCTTCCGTCTTCGACCTGATGTCTACGCCGAGACAGGTCGGCTCGCCAAAGTCCGATTTGGAGGGCCGCTCGTAATTATGCCACCACGTATTCTTCATCCTTCATTCTCCCCACATAAGCACTGAAAAGCCGTGCACCGGGAAGGAGTTTCCCGATGCACGGCGAGATAATTAAATGGAGATAGTTTCAACGGGAACCTTATGCCCCGCCGGCGTTGGCCATATTCTGAAGTTCCTTGGGCAGGAAGTTCTTGAAACGGGCCTTGTCGATGGCCTTCATGTAAGCCTCCTCGGGGGAGACAAGGCCCTGCTGGAGCTTCTGCCAGATGGCATCGTCCATAAACTGCATGCCGAGCCCCTTGCCGCCGGTGATAACGTCTGCCAGCTTCTGGGTGGCACCTTCGCGGATGATAGCGCTCACAGCCGGAGTGGCAAAGAGGATTTCGTTCACCGCCACGCGTCCGGGCTTGTCGCAGCGCTTCATGAGCAGCTGGGCAACCACGCCACGGAGAGAGCCGGCCAGCATGGTGCGGGCCTGGGACTGCTGCTCTGCCGGGAACACGTCAATGATACGGTCCACGGTCTTGCGGGCGTTGTTGGTGTGCAGCGTACCGAACACGAGCAGGCCCGTCTCTGCCGCAGTGAGGGCGAGGGAGATGGTCTCCAGGTCGCGCATTTCGCCCACCAGCACGATATCGGCATCCTCGCGCAAAGAAGCGCGCAGACCATCGGCGAAAGTGGGGCAGTTGTTGGGCACTTCACGCTGGGTGATGATGCTCTTCTTGCTGGGGTGCACGAATTCGATGGGTTCCTCCTCGGTGATGATGTGGCGGGCG
>JAGBZE010000018.1 GCA_017628435.1 Akkermansia sp. | reverse complement strand
TATCAAGCAGGCGCGCGATGAAAATGGATGCGGAAGAATCAGCGGTTCTTGTGGCGCATGCAGAGACGGTATTTAACCCGGTCAGCCTCGTGGTTGGCCTCTACCTTGGAGCAGAGTTCCCGAATGACTGCGCTTGTCTCAATTTCTACCGGTTCTGCGCCAAAGGGCAGCAACACCTCCATGCTCATCTCACGTGTGTGTTCAGAGTATCGGAAGTAGAAATCCAACGTGCCTTTGTCCAGCGGCATCATGCGGAACAAGGCGTTGCCAATCAGCTGGGCCTTGCGCATGCTCTCGCGGGTGAGGAAATACTTGTTGCAATAGGCCTGCCATTCGGACTTGAGCAGGAAACGGTCGTAATCCGGGCTGTGGAAGGCGAAGTGGAAATCGCGGATGCGGTTCACAAACACGCGCGTGCGCTCGCGCTTGGGATGCTCGAAAATCTCCTCGGAGGTGCCGATTTCATAGATGATGCCGTCATCCATATACACCACGCGGGTGCTCACGTCGCGGGCAAAGCTCATTTCGTGGGTCACAATGGCCATGGTCATGCCCTGGCGTGCCAACGCGCGGATTACGGAGAGTACCTCACTCACCATGGTGGGATCCAGGGCAGAGGTCGGTTCATCGAATAAAATGATTTCCGGATCCATGGAAAGGCAGCGGGCAATGGCAGTGCGTTGTTTCTGACCACCGGAGAGTTCATCCGGCATGGCATCTGCTTTTTCTGCCATACCCACCATTTTGAGAAGCTCCCTGGCTTTATTTTCGGCTTCCTGTCGGCTCTTGCCGAGCAGCTTCATGGGGCCGATGCACACGTTCTCCAGCACTGAGAGGTGGTTGAACAGATTGAATGACTGGAACACCATGCCCATCTTCTGGCGAAGTTTGGAAACATTGACCCGGCCGTTGAGAACTTCTTCTCCATCAATGATAATGCTGCCACCGGTGGGCTGCTCCAGGAGGTTCAGGCAGCGGAGGAAGGTGCTTTTACCCGTGCCGGACGGGCCGATGATAGAGATGACTTCTCCGCATTTGATATTCAGATTAACATCGCGCAATACTTCCAGATTGCCGAATTTCTTCTGAAGGTGTTTAATTTGAATCATCGTTTCTTATGAAGGGGGGGAGAGGGTGTTTCTATTGAGGATCAGCAGACCTTGTTACCGATGCGGTCAAGCACATAGGTGAACAACCATGCAATCAGGAAATACATGAGTGCCACCATGAGCAGCGGGAAGAACGGGTCGAAGGTTCGCCCGCGGATGATGTATGATGCGCGGGTGAGGTCAGCCACGGCTACGTAACCCACAATGGAGGTGTTCTTGATGAGCGAAATCAGCTCTCCCTTGTACACGGGCAGTACGCGGCGGATAGCCTGCGGCAGCACAATGTAGCAGAATGTGCGCACCGGGGTAAAGCCGAGGGCAATGCCTGCCTCTGTCTGTCCTTTATCAATACTGCTGATGGAGGTGCGGAACATTTCGCTGACGTAGGCAGCGAAGTTCATGGCAAAGGTGATGATGGCCACCGGGGTGTTGTCGAACTTGGTGAAAGCCACGTAGCACATCATCATCAGAAGTACCAGAATGGGGGTGCCGCGCACAATGTCGATGTATACCTTGGCGATGTTGCTCAGCACGCGGTTGCTGCTCATGCGCAGGTAGCAGATGAAAGCACCCAGAATGGTGCCCAGCAGAGCAGAGAAGAAGGAAATGTGGAGAGTGACCTTCAGGCCGTCCCACAGAAGCATGTAACGGCGCTCTTCAATGATATTGCGGTAAAAGCTGCGCACCACCGTGCCCCAGATGCCGAGATTCTGCTCGCCCTCGTTGCCGGTTACAATAGAGGGATGGGCGTTTTTGGTCAGCACGGCTACGCGGGAGTGGCTGTCGTAATAGGGCTCAGAGAAAAGCACGCTTTCGGCGCGCTCATCCGTAATCAGGATGCCGGAGGCGGCCATGTCGGCCTTGCCGGTGGTGGTGGAGGCAATGAGGGAGTCATACTCCATCTCCACGATTTCCACCGGGCGGTTGATGTATACGGAGAAGCGCTGAATCAGCTCGGCATCGAAACCGGCGATTTTCTCGTTCTTGATGAACACGATGGGTTCCGTGCAGGGCTCCATGGCCACGCGGATGGGCTCACCCTGGGTGGGCAGGGGGAGATTCGGCATTTCGGCTGTATCGAAATGCTTGATCCAGCGCTCCATGATGGTCTGGAGCTCGCCACTGGCTTTCAGCTGGCGGATAAAGGCATTGAACTGGTCGCAGAGTTCCTGGTTGTGCTTGCCGAAGACAGCACCCATCTGGCAGGGGGGCACGGGGCTGTCCGGCAGAATGGTAACGCCCTGGGTCTTGCGCACCAGTGCATAGCAGATAACGTCGTCCATGATTGCTCCGTCGCACTTTTCCTGCTGCAGGGAGAGCATCATGTCTGCCTCGGTATCAAAGCGGTCGAGCTTGATGTCGGGATAATGTTCCTCCACGTATATGTCCTGCACGGTGGATGAAGGAACGGCCAGCACTCGCCCGCGCAAATCCTCAAAGCAGCTGATTTTGCTGTTGGGCTGTTGCGTGGATTCGACGATGGCCTCCGAACCCAATATCGGAGCCGCGGCGAGCATGACATAAGCAACTAAAGTTGCTACAATATGAAGTGTTTTGTTCATGTTGTACAACCCGGGGGGGAATCACCCCGCGCGCGAATATTAACACACCCTCGCCATTTTGCAAGCTAAATGTTAGCTCTTCGCAAACTTATTGCAATTCCTATCAGTTTGCTGTGAGGTAATTTTCAAATATCGTTACCCCGGAAAAGGAAGTCACC
>JAGBZE010000232.1 GCA_017628435.1 Akkermansia sp. | reverse complement strand
CAAGCAAGGATTTAGCCTCAATAGAACGCACTGCATGATTTACGGATTTCAAATTCGATATACTGCGCTTGCTGTCTGGTGGATTTTTCCTATCATTCCATTGCGCAAGGAAATAGGAGGGTTGCAAGGCAGCGTAACGTCAACGAATAATAAATAGCAATGAAAAAGACACTCACTTTCCTGTTTGCTCTTGCCGGGATTGCTTCTGCCAATTCCGTTGTGGTAGAGCCTGCGGGTTTAACTTTGAAGATGACGGAAGACTCCATTGCCTGGGTGGATGCCAGCACCTCCACCGTGGTGAAGAGTCTTACTTCTTCTTCCGCAACTACGGCTGACGGCTACTTCACTACCAATGGTACAAACCAGATTGGTGATCGCTTTGGTTGGGGGAATACCAGCACCAATGGTATGGAAATGATAACCTTCACGCTGACCTTTACAGCAGATTGGACTGCTAATGCATCCGGTGCATCTATGCTGATGGCATGGGGTGAGGGCGATGACTGGGGCTTTGGTTTTGGTGTGGGTGCCGATGGTAACTGGACTGTGATTCAGGGTGAATACGATAAACCGATAACTATTACCACTTCTGGTGTGGCTGCAGTGGATGGCGGCGCTCAAGAGTACACCATTATCGGTCGCATGGAGGCTCTGGCATATTCCACTGATGGTCATCATTATACATCGCCAAAGGGTGTATATCATATCGAGGCTTATGAAGGTGAGACTCTTGTATTCCGTGGAGCATATGGCGACGCTAATAATATGATTCAGTTCGGCCAGGGTTATAATCCCTATGTGGGCTTTGGTGCTGGCCTGAATGGCAGCGATGCTACCGTTATGACGGTGAGCGGAGCCACTCTCTATATCCCTGAGCCTGCAACGGCAACGTTGAGCCTGCTGGCCCTTTGCGGTCTGGCTGCACGCCGTCGTCGCAAGTAAGTGTTGTAAACCAGGTTTTTCAGGCCGCCACTGATTAACAGTGGCGGCTTTCTGATTGCCCTTGACTTTAGAGAGAAACTGGGATACCGTGGGTCTGAACTGAAATAAACGCGTGTCGATATTCCAGCTTGTAACAGACTATAAGCCCTCGGGCGATCAGGAGCAGGCCATTGCCAAGCTTCTCAAGTCGCTGCAGGCTGGCAACCGGCACCAGTGTCTGCTGGGCGTGACGGGTTCGGGCAAGACCTTCACCATGGCCAACCTCATTGCCGCGCAGGACAGGCCGGTGCTGGTGCTGAGCCACAACAAGACCCTGGCCGCCCAGCTGTATTCGGAGCTGAAGGCCTTTTTCCCGCACAATGCGGTGGAGTATTTTGTCTCGTATTTCGATTATTACCAGCCGGAGGCCTACATTGCCAGCACAGATACCTACATCGAGAAGGACAGCGCCATCAATGAGGAAATTGACCGCCTGTGCCTGAATGCCATGCGCTCCCTGCTGCTGCGGCGGGATGTGATTGTGGTTGCCTCGGTGTCCTGCATCTATGGTCTGGGTGCGCCGGAGGATTACCGCAACCTGACGCTTTCCCTGCATGTGGGGCAGGAGATGGATCGCGATGCCATGCTGGCCTGCCTGGCAGAACTTTTGTTTGAGCGCAATGATTACGATTTCCAGCGCGGGCGTTTTCGTGTGCGCGGCGATGTGGTGGAGGTTTACCCGGCGCAGAGCGATGGTGAGGCGATCCGTGTGGAATTCTTTGGCGATGAAATTGATGCTATCTCGCTCATTGATGCCGGCACCGGGCGCGTGCGCGAGCGGCTGCAGAGTTACCTCTTCTTCCCGGTGAAGCAGTATGTCTCCGCTCCGGAGAAACGCTTACCTGCCATTCAGAGCATCCGCAAGGAATTGGCGGAGCGTGTGGAGTGGTTCGAGAAGAATAACAAGCTCATTGAGGCACAGCGCCTTAAGATGCGAACGGATTATGATATTGAGCTTATCAATGAGATAGGTTTCTGCAAGGGGATCGAGAATTACTCCCGCCACCTGGCCGGGCGCGCCCCGGGCAGCACGCCCTCCACGCTGCAGGATTATTTCCCGGCAGACCACCTCACCATCATCGATGAATCGCATGCCACGGTGCCGCAGATTGGCGGCATGTATGAGGGCGACCGCTCCCGCAAGCAGGTGCTCATTGACCACGGTTTCCGCCTCCCCTCCGCGCTGGATAACCGTCCGCTGCGGTTTGATGAGTTCATGAATCGCCAGGCGCAGTTGGTCTATGTTTCTGCCACGCCGGGTCCCTTTGAGTATGTGAACTGTGTGGCCGGGAACAAGGGCTACATTCCCGTGCTCAAGGCTAGGCGCGGCAATACCCACGCCCGCAGTCGCGAGGCCAGCCAGGCCATCACTCACGCGCCGGAAGGCTTTCGCGGGGTATTCTTCCACCACCTCAGCGAGCTGCGCGTGCCGCCGCATTCCAGCGCAGCACCGGTGGAAAGCTTCAACCCCTCTGGTCTGGCTCAGCCGCTCATTGTGGAGCAGGTGATACGCCCCACCGGCCTGCTGGAACCGAAAATCACCCTGCTTCCGCTGGATGGGCAGATTGACAAAACAATCGAGCTGTGCCGCCAGCGCGTCTCGGTGCGCGAGCGCGTGCTCGTCACCACCCTCACCAAGCGCACCGCAGAGGACCTGACCGACTACCTCCGCAAGGTCGGCCTGGAGGTGGAGTATATCCATGCAGATGTGGATGCCATTGAACGCGTGGAGATTCTGCGTAAACTGCGCGCGGGTAAGGTGGATATTCTGGTGGGTATCAACCTGCTGCGCGAAGGCCTGGACCTGCCGGAGGTTTCCCTGGTCTGCATTCTGGATGCGGATAAGGAAGGTTTCCTGCGCAACGAAACCAGTCTGGTGCAGACCGCTGGCCGCGCGGCACGCCATGTGCATGGTGAGTGCGTGCTCTTCTGCGATGTGGTCACGGATTCCATTCACCGCCTGGTGGAGGAAAGTGACCGCCGCCGTGTGATTCAGCAGGCTTACAACGAAGCGCATGGCATTACCCCGCACAGCGTAAGCCGCGGCGACCAGAGCACCCTGCGCCTTTACACGCCCGATGAGGAACTGGAGGATGCGGATGACGACTTCGGCACCCTGCTGGCGGCAGAAGGGGAGGATACCCCGGATGTGGCCGCAACCATTGCCCGCCTGGAGAAGGAAATGCGCGAGGCTGCTTCCCGCCTGGATTTCGAGGTGGCCGCCGTGCTGCGTGATAAGATTAACTTGTTGAAAAACGACAAGCGGCGCGGAAAATAAAGCTTGCGGGAAAATGCGGAAGTGTTATACTGGAGGATAAGTATACATAACGTATTTCCTGTAAAATGAAAAAGCGCACACTTCTCATTGGACTTGGCGGCATGGGCGGGCAGGTATTGCTGGCATGGCGGCGTGCATTAGCGGCAAGTGGTATGCCGTCGATGGGGGATGAGCTGGCTTGTCTGTATCTGGATGCGGCAGATGATGTGGTGAACTCCCCCGCCTGGCAGGAGCTGGCGGCGGATATTCCCTACCTGAACATTAAGACAGAAGCCCGCAGCTTGAATGAGATGGAGCAGAATGCGGAGTTGAAGGACTGCGTTTCCGGTATGCGTTGGCAGGTTTCAGAAAGGTTGCAGGTGCCGGTGTATGAGGTGGAAAAGGCTCTGGGTACGCTGCAGGGAGCTGGTGGCTGGCGCCGCTACGGGCGCGCGCTTCTGCTGCAGAGCCGTGCGGCGGTGGAGCGTCTGCTGCAACCATTGCTGGAGGGTGCCGAGCAGCTGGAGGTGCATGTGTTTTTCTCTGCTGCCGGTGGCACGGGGTGCGGCTGCGCCATGGATGTGCTGGGTTGGCTGGAGAAGGCCTGCCTGCGCAAGCCGGGTAGTGTGCTGCTGCCGTATGCGTTCTTTGCCGGGAAATCTGCTCAGGAAAAACGCTTGGCAGAAGAACTGACCGAATGGCTTGACCTGGCGGATGAGGAGCTGGTGCCGCATTGTTATCTGGCTGGTCCTGGCTTGGAACAGTATGAGCAGGTGCGGACAGTGGCTCAGGCCTTGGTATGGGGAAAGCAGATTTTCTACATCGGTGGTGAGTATTATGACCACTTGTATGATGCTTTGCGCCCGCGTGGTGTTTCCCCGGCAGACCGCTTTGCGTCGTTGGGTGTTGCCTCGGCTGCGGTGGGTGATACCGCCTGGATTCCCGGGTTGGGTAGCCTGGTGCAGGTGGAGGGCGAAGGGAAGGGCCCGCGGCATGATGTGCTGGTGGCGCTTCCGCAGAGTGTGGAGGATGCCTCGCTGGAGGCCCGCCTGGAGGCGGAGCTGGAGGATTCGCTGCCCTTTTATGCAAATGCAGTCAGCTTCTGCCCCATGGCTCCGGGTAAGGAGATGCTGGTGCTGTTGCTGCAGAGCAGTATCGCTGCTACTCGCGTTGCTGTGTTCAATGCTCTTGCTTCTCTTCCGGGAGGGGATGACTACTTTGCCGCCCGGGATGACCGCTGATGCAGCCCCTGGATTGCTTATCTAACATTTTTTGCATCAGTGTGCTGAATATGTCATCATTTGTTTTCCTGCTTGCTATCCGGAGAGCGGGGTGATATACCCATTTGCGTTATGTTTGATGGCGAACTGAATAATGAAACACTGGTGTGGGTGCGGGAGGAAGAACTGCCTGCCGGGCAGAGCCATGTGGAGCTGGTTCGTCTCCTTGCCGGTGAACTTGCCGGCCTTACCGGCTGGCGCAAGCGCACGCTGGTGAATACCGCCCTGGACCGCGAGGCGCAGGACAGCACCTATCTGGGCTATGGCCTGGCTATTCCCCATGCCCGCGTGTTCGAAATCTCCCAGCCGGCTGTGTATATTGCCCGCAGCACCGCCGGGGTGGACTGGCAGGGCTGCCCGGCCCGCCTGGTGTTCCTGGTGGTAGTGCCCGAGGAATGCCCGGAATGGCACTTGCAGCTGCTCAGCCGTATTGTACGCTGGCGGCAGAAGAGCGGGCTTACCGAGGATGAAATGGTGAACATGCCGGCAGATACACTGGCTGCGTCTCTGCGTGAGCTTTTAGCGCTTTAGGTTTATTTGTAGCTTGCATGCCCGCCATGTATATGGTAGGATGCGCGCATGATGCGGAAATACATGTGCGCCCTGCTGGCCTGCGGGTTGGCTTTCGGTGCAGAAGATTTTGAGAAGTTTGAGCTTGGCGCTGTGACCAGCGGCAGCACGGAGTATGGTAAACTGAGCGCGGATAAAGCGGAAATTGTGGATAAGGCCCACAGCGGTGTTCGCTCGCTGCGGCTTATGGGCGGCACCAGTTCGGCCACGATAACGTTAAAATCTGTGCCGAACAAGGCCTCGAAGTTTAGTTTCTGGGTAGAGCGCTGGACGGGCCGTGATCCTTTCAATGTAAGCGTAGTGGCTATTACCGGCAGCGGTGAGGAAATTGTGGCGACGCTGGACAAGGCACCCACTGGTGGCGGATTCCCCACCAAGGTGGAGGGTACGATGCCCGCCGGCACCACAGCGCTGAAGATTACCTCTGAAACGCCGGAAAATACAGGTATTTTTGTGGATGACCTGCTGGTGGTATCGGGCCCCATGAAGGTAAAGGGCGTGGAGGTTGTGAATCCAGGGCCGTACCCCATCATGAAGCGCGCTCTGCATAACCCTGTGCTGGCGCTGGATGTGCAGACAGAGGGTGTCGATAATCCCAAGAAGGTAGACAAAGTAAGCTTCACGGTGAATAACCCGCGCCATGTTGCCAATATTACTCTGCGCAGTGGTGATATCAAGGGCATGGAGTTCAAGGACAGTATTGAATATGGTTCTGCCAAGCCTGATGCAGAGGGTAAGGTGACCATTCGCTGCACGGAGCCGCTCCAGGGTGGTGAGAATTACCTCTGGCTGGATGTAGAGCCCGCGGCCAAGGCTGTGGTGGGTTCCCTCGTAACGGTGAAGGGGGTCAAGGTGACAGTGGATGGCAAGGATTATACCCCGGAGATGGAGCCGGTGAGCCAGCGCGTGGGCGTGATGCTGGCTATGCCTGGTGAAGCCGTGGGCAACCAGCCGGATAAGGCTGACCCCCGTGCCTGCACGGCGTTCCGCATTCCCGGCCTTATCCGCACGGAGAAGGGTACACTCATCGGTTGCTTTGATGCCCGCTACGGCCACGAAGGTGACCTTTGCGCTGATATCGACGTGGCCACGGTGCGCTCCACCGACGGTGGTCAGACCTGGACGCTCCCGGAGGTCAGTATGGACGCTGGTCCTGGTGGCACCAATGGCTGCGGTGACCCCTGCATTCTGCAGGATAAAAAGGGCCGTATCTGGATTCAGGCTCTGGTATGCCATTTCGGTGGTGGTGCCTCACTGAATGTTTCCAAGACCGGCTTTGACAAGAATGAGACGGGCCAGTGGGGGCTGGTGTATTCCGATAACGATGGCAAGACCTGGTGCAAGGAATACATGAACGTGACCGAGCAGGTGAAGAAAGATGAATGGACCTGTATTCTGGCCGGCCCGGGCAATGGTATCTGCACGAAGAAGGGTTACATCGTGTTCCCAGCTCAGATCTGGCAGAACGGTTCTAATCCCCGTTGCCGCAGTACTATCTGCTATTCCAAGGACAATGGCAAGACCTGGAAGATGGGCACGGGTTTGCCCTGCGCTTCATCTGAGTGCCAGATTGTAGAACTGCTGGATGGTTCTATCATGATTAACTGCCGTAATGAGGCCGGTGGTGGCAAGCGTGTCATCTATGTTACCAAGGATATGGGTGAAACATGGGAACCGCATGAAACGAACCGTAGCGGCCTGAATGAGCCGTCCCCGCAGCCCTGCCAGGGTGGTTTTGTGGCTGTGCAGACCAGGAAGTACGGGCGACTGCTCCTTTTCTCCAACCCGCAGGTGTATCCGCGTGCGCTCATGATTGTGCGTGCCTCTCAGGATGATGGTAAGACATGGAATGAAGGTATCATGTACGATAAGCGCCGCTGCATGGGTTATTCCTGCATGGCTATGACTGACCCCGATAATGTGGGTATCATCTACGAAACCTGCCACACCAACGGTAAGAATGGTGCTCGTGGTATCGGCTTTATCCGTATACCCATTGAATCCATCATGACCGGCAAGGATGTGGATGCCAAGGTGGGCAAGAAGTCCGGTAAGGAGACGGCAGAGGATGCCACTTCTGATGATGCCGGAAAGAAGGCCAAGAAAGGCAAGAAAAAGAAGAAGAAGAAAAAGTAACTAGTTTGAAGATGCTGAGAAGACAGACGGTTCGCTGGAGGGCCGTCTGTTTTTTCTTGTAACAGGCGGTGTGTTGTGCTATGCTCTGCAGCATGTATAAGTCATTCCTTTTCTCTTTGCTTGCAGCAGGAGCTGCCCTGGGGGTTGAGAGCTTTGAGGCGCTTCCTTTCGGGGCGCTTACCTCGGGCTCCACAGAATACGGTCAGCTGAGTGCTGCAGCGGGGCATGCAGAAATCTACAAAAAAGGCCGCACGGGCAGCAAGTCCCTGCGTATCATGGGTGGCACACAGCGCAGTCTTACCCTGCAGTTTGCCTCCCCTATGGAGAAGGAGACTCGCAGCACTTTCTGGCTGGAACGCTGGACGAAGAAAGACCCGTTCTGTGTGAAGGTGATGGCAGTAACCGGTTCCGGAGAGAATGAGATTAAGGAAATCAAGGGACTTGGTTCCGGCGGCTTTAATCATAAGATTGAGTTGGTGCTGCCCAAGGGTACCAAGGCTCTCCGCATGGTGGCTGATACACCCGATGCCTCTGGCGTGCTGATTGATGATTTTATGCTCATGATTGGCAAGATGAAGATGGGTGAGGTGAAGGTTCATAACCCGGGTGTGTGGCCGGTCATGAAGCGCGCCAAGTTCAATCCGGTGGTCAAGATTGCCGTGCAGACTGAAGGTGCAGAGGATCCGCTGGTGGTAGACCGCCTGGAGGTGACAGTGGATAAGCCTGAGCAGGTGGACAAAGTGACCCTGCGCAGTGGTAGTGCCAACGGCATGGATTTCAAGAACAGTGTGGAATATGGCTCTGCTGCACCCGGCGCGGATGGTAAGGTGGTGATTAAATCTACCCAGGAGCTGGATGGTGGTGACAATACGCTCTGGCTGGATGTTACCCCTTCGGAGAAATCCATCATCGGCTCCACCTTCAGCCTCAATGGTCTGAAGATAAGTGTTGATGGTAAGCAGATAGAACCAGAAATGGAACCGGTGACGCAGCGCATTGGTATCATGCTGGCTTTCCCAGGCGATAAGGTGGATCAGAAGGAGGGCGACGCCCGTGATTGTGCAGCCTTCCGTATTCCCGGTCTCGTCCGCACCAGCAAGGGGTCCCTCATCGGTGTGTTTGATGCCCGCTATGATAACGAAGTGGACCTTTGCCGCGACATTGATGTGGCCGCTGTGCGCTCCACAGATGGCGGTCAGACCTGGACCATGCCGTATGTGAACATGGACTCCGGTCCCGGCATGGCCAATGGCTGCGGCGACCCCTGCATCCTGCAGGATAAGAAGGGCCGCATCTGGATGCAGGCTCTGGCCTGCCACTTTGCTCCCGGTGCACGCGCCATCAATGCTTCCGGCACGGGCACAGACCCCGCCCGCACCGGCCAGTGGGAAATGGTTTACTCCGATGACGATGGCAAGACCTGGAGCAAAATCATGAACGTGACCGAGCAGGTCAAGAAGGATGAATGGACCCTCATTCTCGCCGGTCCCGGCAATGGTATCTGCACCACCAAGGGCTATATCGTCTTCCCCGCCCAGATCTGGCAGAACGGTGCTAACCCGGTGTGCCGCAGCTGCATCTGCTACTCCATGGATGGCGGCAAGACCTGGAAGATGAGTGAAGGTGTGCCTGCCAAGACTTCGGAGTGCCAGGTGGTGGAGCTTTCGGATGGCTCTCTCATGCTGAACTGCCGTAATGAGAACTATGGTGGCAAGCGCTATGTGTTTGTGACCAATGATATGGGTGAAACATGGACAGAGCACGAGACGAATACCAAAACGCTCAATGATCCGACCTGTCAGGCTTCCCTTGTTGCAGTGGAAACAGAGAAGTATGGTCGCCTGCTGCTTTTCTCGAACCCTTGGATTCATGGCCGTAGTAACATGAGCGTGCGTGCCTCGCGCGATGATGGCAAGACATGGAGCGAGGGGCTGCTGTATGATGCCCGTGGCTGCATGGGTTATTCCTGCCTGGCTCTTACAGACCCTGACCATGTAGGCGTGATTTATGAAACCTGCCACACGAATGGTGATACGAATTACCGTGGTATCGGCTTCCTGCGTCTGCCGCTCAAAACGATTGTGACCGGTGAGGCTGCTGAGGTCAAGGCTGCCAAGCCTGGCAAGGCCGACAAGAAGGGCGGTAAGACTAAGAAGAAGGATAAGAAATCCTCTAAGGGTAAGAAAAAGAAGAAATCTGCCAGGTAATGGTGCTTTTCAGGGCGGCCCGGATTCAGGGCCGCTTTTTTTTGGGGGGGTACGTCACCAACGGGGCGCGCAAAATCTATCCGATTTTTCTTGTTTTCACCGCCGTAGTATGGTATAGAGAAAGCATGTACATGAGACCTTTATTCGGCATATTGTTGTGTGGCATTGCAGGCGCCACGGAACAGTTCGAAAAGCTGCCGGCAGGTGCCTTCACCAGCCATCCCTGTGTGTATGGCACGCTGACGGCACAGACTGGACATGCGGAGATTAACCGTGGTCATGGCCGTAACAGCGCTCAGGCGCTTCGCCTGCTGGGCGGTGAGAAGCATGCTGCCACGGTGTTGCTGAGCAAGCCTTTGCAGGTGGATGCCCAAGGGCAGTGCTGGATGGAGCGCTGGACTTCCCGTTCTCCCTTCTGCCTGCGTGTGATTGCTGTCACCCCTGCTGGTGAGAAGGAAGTGCTGAAGGTGGATAAAGCCAATGTGGGCGGCTATAACCAGCTGCTGAAGTGGACGATGCCGGCCGGCACTACAGCTGTGCGTTTTGATGCTGATGCCGCTGTGGGTGGTGGTGTGCTGCTGGATGACCTGACCCTCATGGTGGGACCCATGAGCATCAAGAAGGTAGGTTTCCGTGACCCGGGTGTGTTCCCCATCATGAAGCGTGCTACCTATAACCCCGTGCTGGCTCTGGATGTGGAGAGCGAGGGCGCCGAGAATCCCAAGGCCGTGGGCAAGGTGAGTCTGAAGGTTTCTGACCCCGCCCGCGTGGCCAGTGTGACCCTGCGCAGCGGCGATTCCGCTGGTCTGGAGCTCCGCAATGGCAAGGCTTATGGCACCGGCGTGCCGCTGGCAGATGGTTCTGTGCAGATTCTCACCAAGGGTGTGCTGGACGGCGGAGTCAACCACCTTTGGCTGGATGTGCAGCCAGCCGGTGGCGCACCTGTGGGCTCCACCATCAGCTTCAGCGATGTGAAGATTACCATCGATGGCAAGGAATACAGCCCTGAGCAGGCTCCCGTGACTCAGCGCGTGGGCACCATGCTTTCCTTCCCCGGTGATAACGTGGGCAACCAGCCCAACGGTGCTGCTCCGCGTCACTGCGTGGCTTTCCGTATTCCCGGTATCATCCGGACAACGGCTGGTACCTTGGTGGCCTGCTTCGATGCCCGCTATAACCACGAGGGCGACCTCTGCGCCGATATTGATGTGGCCACTGTGCGCTCCACAGACGGTGGTCAGACCTGGACCATGCCCGAGGTGAGCATGGATGCCGGCCCTGGCTACAACAATGGCTGTGGCGACCCCTGCATTCTGCAGGATCCCGCCAATGGCCGTATCTGGATGCAGTCCCTGGTGTGTCACTTCAGCGGTGGTGCTTCCCTGGGTGTGTCCCAGACCGGTTTTGATAAGGATAAGACCGGCCAGTGGGGTATGGTGTACTCCGATGATGATGGCAAGACCTGGTGCAAAGATTATGTGAACCCCACCCGCCAGATTAAGAAGGCAGAATGGACCACCATTCTGGCCGGCCCCGGTAACGGTATCGTGACCAGTAAGGGGGTTATCGTATTCCCCGCCCAGATCTGGCAGCGCGGCGCCAACCCGAACTGCATGAGCACCATCTGCTACTCCACAGACGGTGGTAAGAACTGGGTCTACGGCACCGGCGTGCCGCACAAGACCTCTGAGTGCCAGGTGGTTGAGCTTCAGGATGGTTCCATCATGATTAACTGCCGCAATGAGACCTGGGCTGGCCGCCGCGTGGTATACGTGACCAAGGACCTGGGCAAAACCTGGCAGGCTCATGAGACGAACTGCAAGGACCTTGTGGAACCCACCTGCCAGGGTTCCATCATCTCGGTGGATTCTGCCAAGCATGGCAAGCTGCTGCTGTTCAGCAACCCGAAGGTATACCCCCGCAGCTTCATGACGGTGCGTACCTCCCGCGATGACGGCAAGACCTGGAACGAAGGCCTGCTGTATGATGCCCGCCGCTGCATGGGCTACTCCTGCCAGGCCATGGTGGATGAGGATCACGTGGGTATTATCTACGAAACCTGCCACACCAATAGCAAGAACGGCAACCGCGGCATCGGCTTCATCATCCTCCCGATGGATGAAGTGGTGAATGCCAAGTAACCCGCGCTTACCAGTTTCTCCCTTCCGCCCCCGGTTTCGTCGAGAAACCGGGGGATTTTCTTGCATGTAGAATTCTGAATCCTGGATTTTGAATGTGTTTAGAAGCACATGTGTCCCAAGGAATGCTGCGCCAAATGGGAGTTTGTCGGGCAGGCGAAGCCTGCGGAACTTTATGCCCCGGAGGGGCTATAGAGGAGAGGCAGGGGTAAGCCCGCGTCAGCGGGCGCAGCCCCTGCTAACAAACAAAACATGACGGAGCCCGCGGAGCGGGTGACAGAACAGTCGCAACAAGTTAAGCCACCGCTCTGTCACCCGCTCCGCGGGCTCTGAAACTTTTTTAGCCTAGCCGGGGCAGCGAGCGCTAACGCGCTCTTACCCCGGCCTTCTATCTTTCACCCACTTCGTGGGCTCAAAATTCCGCAGGCTTCGCCTGCCCCACAAATTGCCATCTATAGCGGATAAAGAGGGGGGCAGGCTCCAACGGTGTTGATAATGCAGTCAATTGTGAAGTTTCTGGGACACCGTGCGATTTAGAAGGTTACCGCTCTCTGAATTTACTTGCAGGGTGAGAAATTCCTGCTAGAATGCAGGATATGTTTCGTCGTTTATTAAGTTTATGTATGTTGGCCGGGGTGGTGCTTCCGGGCTGGGGAGCAGGGGAAGAAAAGCCGCTGCCGGCACCGGTGATGACGGGTGGTATGCCGTTGCTGGAGGCTATTGCGCAGCGCCATTCGGCCCGCGATTATGATACCACGCGCGCTATTGATGACCAGACGCTTGCGGATATTCTCTGGGTGGCCTGGGGGGTGAATTCTTATGGCAAGCGCACGGTGCCTACCTCGCGCGGACTGCAGAATATGCAGCTCTTTGTGCTCACGCCCACGGGGACCTGGGAGTACGATGGCCCGGGGCACAAACTGGTGAAGGTGAATGATAAGAACCTCATCCCGCTCTGCGAGCGACAGGATTTCGTGAAGAATGCCCCGCTGCATCTGCTCTATACCTGCCTGGATGACCGAGGCGGTGAGAATCACGTGGGCTCTGCCTACCAGAATGTGTATCTTTACTGCACCTCCCGTGGGCTTTCCACTGTGGTGCGTGCCATGATTGACAAGGATGCGCTGAAGGCAGGTATCGGCTTGCCGGAGAATCATCTTGTCGTTGTGCACCAGTGTATCGGCTGGCCGGCCCCGAAGAAGTGATTCCGGGCCGTTGGTAATGGGCTGCCCAGGCTTTGTTTTCTGCGGTATTGCGGGTTTTTCTATCAAGTAAAACTTGCCAATAGCGGCGGATTGTAGTAAAGTTCTGGGTAGCACAAGCCCGTTCTTGCACGCTCGCGCGCGAGGTGGCGTGTACCTGCACGCCCGACCTGTGCTGAGAACACAATTCCAATCAATTATGTCTCAGGTAACAAAAACACTCATTAAGTTGCTGGTTGTGCTGCTGATTAGCGGCAGCATGCTGTTCATGCCCTTTGAAGAATGGGGCCTGCCGGTGAACCCGATTCAGACGCGCGTGATTGCGCTCTTCGTGTTTGCCGCTCTGATGTGGATTCTGGAAGTCATTCCGATCTGGACCACATCCGTGCTCGTTATCACCCTGGCTCTGCTGGGTACCTCGAACACGTCCCTCAATTTCCTCAAGGTCGACAAGTTTGATGCTCCGGCCGTGAACGCCATCGTGGCAGATGCCTACGGCCCCGCTGCTGATGCCGAGGTGGTTAAGGCTACTCAGGCCAGCGTGTCTGAGTCCCTTAAGAAGGCCTCCAACCTCACCCCGGATGTGGTGCGCAGCACCATCAACACCGCCATCCTCAAGCCCGTGGTAAGTGGCAAGGCTGATGCCGCCGCCGCCACTGCGCTGAAGGAAGCTGCCGGTCGCCTGTACGAGGGCGAGGTGAGCGCCCGCATCTCCAAGCTGGATCTGACCAACCTGACCCAGCAGAAGAGCATCTTCGCTACCTTTGCAGACCCCATCATCATCCTGTTCCTTGGTGGTTTCTTCCTGGCAGATGCCGCCACCAAGTTCCGCCTGGATATCAACCTGGCCCGCGTGCTGCTCAAGCCCTTCGGCACCAACCCGAAGTATGTGCTGCTGGGTCTCATGAGCGTGACGGCTCTGTTCTCCATGTTCATGAGCAATACCGCCACCGCTGCCATGATGCTGGCTCTGCTCACCCCGGTGCTTGCTCTGTTCAAGCCGGAGGACCGCGGCCGCGCTGCCTTCGCCCTCTGCATTCCGATTGGCGCCAACGTGGGTGGTATCGGTACCCCCATTGGTACGCCCCCCAACGCCATTGCTCTTAAGTTCATGCAGGAGAATGGCTGGAACGTGACCTTCGGTGACTGGATGATGTTCGGTATTCCTTTCGTTATCATCATGCTGCTCATCGGCTGGGTCATCCTCATCAAGATGTTCCCGATTGACCAGAAGTCCCTGGACCTTGCCAAGGAGATGAAGGGCAAGTTCATGACCACGCCCAAGGCCTGGGTGGTGTACATCACCTTCATCGTGACCATCCTTCTGTGGGTGGTGCCCAAGCAGTACCATGGCCTGGACGCCAACAGCGTAGCCATCATCCCCATCGCTGTGTTCTCCGTGACCGGCGTTATCACCGCCAAGGACCTGCGTGCCATGAGCTGGGACGTGCTCTGGCTGGTAGCCGGTGGCTTCGCTCTGGGTGTTGCCCTGGGTGAGACCAAGCTGGCCAATGACCTCATCAACTCCATTCCCTTCGCTGAATGGGACAGCCTGGCCCTCATCGTCGGCTCCAGCCTTATCTGCCTCTTCATGGCTACCTTCATGAGCCACACGGCTACCGCCGCTCTGCTCATGCCCATCATGGCCTCTGTGGCTGCCGGTATGGTGGCTGGCGGTTCCATGGATGCTCCCGGTGCCATCGGCCTGCTGGTGACCATCGCCTTTGCCTCCTCCCTGGGTATGGCCCTGCCGATTTCCACGCCTCCCAACGCCATGGCTTATGCCACGGGTCACATCGAGCAGAAGGGCATGGCTATTTCCGGTACCATCCTGTGCCTGATTGGCCTGGCTCTGTCCATCGGCCTCATGTACCTGCTGGGTGCTGTCGGCTTCTTCGGCTGATAAAAAATTCGTCAATGAGATATAATGCTCCTGCCTGAACAGATTATTGAACCCCTGAAGCGCATCAATGCTGTGTACTTCAGCGACCCCGGCCGCACCATCGAGCTTGCCGAAGGCGAGCAGCTGGTGGGGCAGGGCGAGGAGTGCCACCGCGTGTACTACGTGCAGAAAGGGTGCTTTGCTGCCTTCCGCCGGGCCGATTCCTATGATGGGGTCGACCTGCCGGTGGAGAGCAACACCCGCGGCTATGAGGTATTCCGCGCAGAGGAAGGTTCCTACGTCTGCGTGCAGGCATTTTTCTCCCGCTCCTACCACAGCTCCAACTACATTGTAGCGCTGGAAGACTCCGTGGTGACCTATGTGGATGATACCACGGAGGTGGTGGAGCCGGAGACATACGGATGTTTCGAGCGCCAGTTCATCCCGGTGCTGGTGCATGAACTGGCCGCCCGAAACTCCCGCATCTTCACCAAGACCTCTGAGAAGGAGGAGGCACTGCGCGTGCTTCAGCGCGCTGAAATGGCCAGCACGCTTGCCCAGCTTTCTGCCGGCATTGCGCACGAGCTCAACAACGCTGTGGGGGTTATCTCCCGCCGCACGGAGTTTGTGGCCGACAGCCTGCAGGAATATCTGGAGGACGAAGACAAGAACAACGCCTTGCTCTTCACCTACGGATTCGAGGATAACTCCTTCATCTCGGCGCAGGAGCTCCGCTCTGCTGCGCGTTATTACGAGCGCGAGCTGAAGCTGCCGCAGGAGGCAGCCAAGGTGCTGGCGCACATCTTCCCCAACACGGAGGATGGCGTGAAGCTTTCCGGCCGCTTTATTCGCAATCTGGCGAAGAACTACCGATTCTGGGAACTGGGGCATGACCTGCGGGATATGCGCATGGCCTCCAAGCTGGCCACGGGCATTGTGCGTGCGGTCAAGCTGCTGGGCGGCGGCAACAGCACGCGCGAGCCTGGGGTGAGTGTGGAACAGAGCGTGAATGATGCTCTGAACCTGCTGCACAACAAGCTGAAGCGAGTCTCGGTCACCACGCATTTCTCAACCATGCCCGGTATCAACGCCGATGTCACTGAGCTGGTGCAGGTGTGGAGCAATATCATCAAGAATGCCTGTGATGCCATGGAGCAGGGCGGCACCGAAGCCCCTGCCATCACCATCACCGGCGAATGCTGCCATGTGCAGGGCGTGCAGCTCCTGCCCACGGAGTATATTTCCGTGACCATTGCCAATAATGGTCCCGCGATTGACGAAGAAAACCTGAATAAGATTTTCAACCCTAATTTCACTACCAAGAAACTGGGCCTGGATTTCGGGCTTGGTCTTGGCCTGGCCATTGTGCGCCGTGTGGTCGACAGCTACAACGGCACCATCGAAGTGCGCAGCAATGACCGGGAAACCTCATTCACTGTTAACATACCAACCTCTCAAATAAATGGAAACAATTAATATCATTTGTGTAGATGACCAGCAGGAAGTGCTGGATTCCGTAATGCGCGACCTGCGTCCGCTGACCTCCCACGTGCGCCTGGAAGAGGCTTCCAGCGTGGCAGACTGCATGCAGCTCATTGACCAGATTGATGAAGACGGCGACCACGTGGCTCTGGTTATCTCTGACCAGGTGATGCCCGGTGAGACCGGCACCGAGCTGCTGGGCAAGATTGCTGCCGACCGCCGCTTTGCCAAGACCCGCAAGGTGCTGCTGACCGGCCAGGCTACGCATGCCGATACCATCAACGCCATTAACGACGGCCACATCGACAACTACATCGAGAAGCCCTGGCAGCCGGAGAAGCTGCTGGCTGTGGTGAAGCGTCTGCTCACCCTCTATGTGCTGGATGCCGGTCTGGACCACAAGGAGTACATGCCGGTGCTGGATACCACCACCCTGTTCTCCAAGCTGCGCTAAGTACCATGAAACAGGCTTTGCTTTTTTCTCTTGCAGCCGCCGGTTGTGCTTTTGCCGGCAGCGCAGATGCTTTGCTGACCAGCAAGCCCCAGCCCAAGGATTGGGTGGAGGCGGTGAAGAACGCTCTCGTGGTGTATGAGAACAAGGATACCTTTGTGACCAAGGTGGCCCTGACCACCCGCCAGCAGTGGCAGATGGCCAGCGTGCAGCCCAATGGCAGCAACGGCCTGCACCTCAAGAAGGGTGCTACCCCGTACAACGATGAGTTCCGCCGCAACTGGATTGGTGCCAATGTATTCATGCGCACCGGCACGCAGTTCCACACCTATGTGCGTATCGGCGGGCTCCCCGTTCGCGATACATATGCGGGCGGCCGTACTAAGAAGAACTACAGCTACACCGGCTTCTATGATATCTGGCTGAAGCAGAATATCGACGCCGTGAAGGGGCTCACCGTCCGCGCCGGTAAGTTTGCCCCCAGCTTCACATCTGATTTCCGCATGTCCAACGCCAGCATGCCCTGCATTGAGCGTTCCTCTGTGGCCAATCAGTTTGCGCTGGATACCAACTGGGGTGTGGAGGTGAACTATACTTCCCCGGATAAGAGGAATATCCTCTATGTGCAGGTCATGGCCAATGACCGCGCCTGCGCTACCTGCAGCCCCAGCCACAGTGATCATTACACGCGTGGTGAGGGCTTTGAGGGTGAATTCGGCTGGGAGGACAAGTGCTTCGCCATCATCGGTGGTACGCACAAGTTCAATGTCTCCGAAAGCGGCTACCACGCCATCTCCGGTGAATACGTGCATGACTTCAACAACGCCTACCATGGCCGCCGCAAGCCCGGTGCCAACAACTACGGCATCGACTTCAAGGACGCCATTTCCCTGGGCTATGAAATCAAGCACAATAAGCTGACCTTCACCACCAATGCTGTGGCTGCCTTTGAGCAGCAGGACGGCAACGGCACCAACAACATCGGCATTCAGCTGCAGCCGGTGTACGCCGTGCACCCGAATGTGGACCTCGTCTTCCGCTACAACGGCATGACCGGCAACGGTGCCTGCAAGCTCGGCGCAGACCGCTACATCTGCACGCAGACCACCAGCGCCTCCTGGGTGGACAGCCTGCACGCCTTCTACTTCGGCGTGAACCTGTACGCCTCCTCCAAGTATAAGGATGCCGCCAAGCTTATGTTCGGCGCAGAGTACACCACCGCCCGCAAGGACGGCAAGGACTACTACAACGGCTGGGAATATTCCGCCGCCGTGCGCTGCAACTTCTAAAGCGCTGCTGCGTATCTATTCTCCAAAGCCCCTGCCCACCACGGCAGGGGCTTTTTTGGCCCTGTTTCAGATTTGCTGCTCCTCGCAACAAATTATGCGTTGGCATAATAAGGCAATCATAGACAAATCGGCAATTGGCGAAGCGTTGGCGAGACATAGGCGAGCGGAATTCAGAACCCGCCTTGGCGGGTGACATATCAATAGCGACGGGGTGGAGCCGCCACGCTTTAGCGGGGCGAGCGAAACCCCTCGTACGAACAAAAAATAATTTGGAACCCGTGGAACGGGTGGCAGAAGCCCTGGCAATATTGATGAGCAACGATTTCCCGTCTCCGGGCTCGCGCCCTTCCGTCTCCGGTAAACCTACGCCGAGACAAGACGCCGTGGCAGGCTGTCACCCGTTATCACGGGTTCCCATTTCTTTTATATGCCATTGCGAGTGGTTCCGCTGCTAACGCAGCTTCACTACTCGATATTGATATGTCGCCCACTTTGTGGGCTTAAAAATTCCGCTCGACTTTGGCTCGCCAAACTCGGATTTACCGAGCTGCAAAACAGAATGTCCACTGATTATGCCAATGCGTTATCTTTGTCCCTTTCATGTTAGCTGGTTCTGGAGAGATTTGAAACAGACCCGCTTTTTTTGTATCTCCGGCCAGAATCTTTACCGCTGAGACGCAAAGAATTTTATAATCTTTGCCGCTCAGACGCATAGCTGTCCAAAATAGGTAAACATCCTAAAGTAGAGCGTACCTATATCAAAGGATAGCGAAAATCACCAGCTGTTTTTGGCAAATAGATCCCCCTGATGCAAATCAGGGGGCTTTGCATGT
>JAGBZE010000231.1 GCA_017628435.1 Akkermansia sp. | reverse complement strand
GGTACACCGAGCCCGTGGTAATAGCAGCGGCCCATGTTGTATTGGGCATTGGCGTTGCCGAGCAGGACTGCGCGGTGGAAGCAGACTGCCGCCTTGGTGTCGTCCTTAAGCGTGCCCTCGCCATTGCGGTAGCAAAGGCCCAGGTTGTTCATGGCAGAGGGGTTGCCGGCTTCTGCTGCGCGGCTGTACCAGTAAAAGGCCTTCAGGAGGTCTTTTTCCACACCGGAACCGGAGATGTAGCAGGTCCCCAGATTGTCCTGAGCATTGGTGTTGCCGTTTTCTGCGGACATGGTGTACCAGCGTACGGCTTCGTACATGTCCTGCTTCACGCCTTTGCCGAAATCGTAGCATTTTGCCAGTTGAAGCTGGGCCTCCGGGTTGCCCTGAATGGCTGCAGTGTGGAAGATTTCGGCGGCTTCTGCCTCGCGCCCGGAGTTGAACAGGAACGTGGCATGTGCCATCTGTTCATCTACGGAGGTGCAGGCTGCCAGGAGGAGGGCCGCTGTGGCCAGAGGTCTCTTTTTCATGGTAGGTATTATTCTCGGGTAAGAAGATAACGCTCGGCATCCATGGCGGCGCGGCATCCCATGCCGGCTGCGGAGATGGCCTGGCGGTAGGTGGGGTCGGCCACGTCGCCGGCGGCAAAGAGACCAGGGGTCTTGGTGGCAGTGCCTGCTCCAGCGGTGACGATGAAACCTGCGTCATCGCGTTCTACCAGGTCGCCGGCAAAATTGCTGACGGGGGTGTGGCCGATGGCCATGAACACGCACTTCACCTCCAGCTTGCGCTGGGAACCATCGGTGGTGTTCTGCAGGGTGATGCTGCTCATTTCTCCCTTATCATCGGTGTGATAGGCTGCGATGGTGCTGTTCCAAACCGGCTCAATCTTCGGGTTTTCGAGTGCACGCTGCTGCATGGCCTTGCTGGCGCGAAGCTGGTCGCGGCGGTGAATCAGGTATACCTTGCTGGCAAATCGGGTCAGGAAATTGGCTTCCTCGCAGGCGCTGTCGCCGCCGCCTACCACGCACACGGGTACATCGCGGTAGAACGCTCCATCGCAGGTGGCGCATGCGGTAAGTCCGTGTCCAATGAGCTCGCTCTCGCCCTCAATGCCCAGGTAGCGGGCTCTGGCACCCGTGGCAATGATGACGGCCTCTGCCTTGTAGGCACCGCCGGAGGTGGTGACGGTGAAGAGCCCGGTGCAGGCCTCCTGGGTGATGGAGAGCACCTCCTCATAGGCAAAGCGTGCGCCGTGCTTCTCGGCCTGCTGGCTCATGTTGAACATGAGCTCCGGCCCCATGATGCCCTCCGGGAATCCCGGGAAGTTCTCTACCTCGGGGGTGGTGGTGAGCTGGCCGCCAATCTGGCCGCCGGTGAATACGAGCGGGTGCAAATCTGCGCGAGCAGCGTAGATGGCTGCGGTGTAGCCGGCAGGGCCGGTGCCGATGATAATCAGTTTTTCGTCCATTTGCTGTGATTGTATCACGTTTTGGGAGCTGCGCAAGATGATAATGCGTCAAAAATATAACAAGGAATCCGCATGGCAGCATTCGGGCTTGCTTCTCCGGGGGGAATATGTGATACTGTGCCACCTGCATGAAACTGTTACGACGCAATCTGAGTCTGATGCTGGCGGTGAGATACCTCAATCCGCTGCGTACCATGTTTTCTGTTATTACCTTCATTTGCCTGGGTGGCGTGGCTCTGGGGGTCATGGTGCTCATCGTGGTGCTTTCTGTCATGGAAGGTTTGCAGCGAGAGATGGAAAGTCGCGTGCTGGCCTTTGCTCCGCACTATGTGGTGGCTCAGACGGATGGTTTGCAGCGCATCAGCCTTACCGATGAACTAGTGGACTGGAGCGAGCTGATGGACAAGGTGCGTGGTATTCCTGATGTGGTGAGTGTGTACCCCCAGTTGGAGGGTGATGCTTTTGCGCAGAGCACAACCGGGCGCATGACGGTGCAGTTTACTGCCATTGAACCGCATAATGAGCAGCAGATTGCCCCGTTGCAGGAGATGCTCCGTGCCGGTAGCTTTGATTTTGGTGAGGGACTGGACCAGGAATGTGTGATTTCTGCGCCCACGGCCAATGCCCTTCATTTGCGTGTGGGGGATAGCCTTCATCTTACCCCTGTGGGTAGCCTGGATGAGGTGGCCGATATCTACGCCATGATTCAGAATCCGCTCCAGACGCATGAGAATAAGCCCTTCATGGAGGCGGTAGCTACTCTTTTTGATGGTGCCGAAACCGGTGAGGCCGGAACGGTTGTGGACGACGCACGTCTGGAAGTGGTAGTGAACCACGTGCTGAAATTCCCGGGCGATAAGCTTCGCCAGAGCGAGAAGGAGGCCTGCTCTACCTTCTATACGCTGGCCCAGACCCACCGCAATGGTGTACCCTTCACCAACGAACAAGTGCAGGAATGGCAGACTTGTGCTGCAACGCTTGCCGGGCTTGACCGAGATAAGGAAGACGGCAAGGCTGTCAAGAGTATCAATGAGATGGTGATGCCCATGGACCTTCGCGTAGTGGGTATTTACCAGGCTCCTGAGAATATGCCGGGGCCGAATGTGTATGTGCCTTTGCAGATTGCTCAGGATGTGCTGGGCCTTTCTGTGGGCGGCACCAGTCAGGTACAAGGTATTTGCGTGCGCGTGCGCGATGCTAACAATCCCGGCACGGTTGAGGCTGATATTCAGAATGTTCTGCCGCAGGTTCAGGCTCCGGAGAGTCTGTATCCCGCGGGGCTGGGCTGGTACATTGCTCCCTGGACCCGCAGCTTTGAGCAGTGGTACAAGCTTATTGCCAATGAGCGTGTGATGATGAGTTTCGTGCTTTCCATTATCTCACTGATTGCCAGTTTCTGCATCATGGCGGTCATGTTCACCATGTCCATGCAGCGTAAGCGTGAAATTGCAGTGCTGCAGGCACTGGGTGCAACGCCTGGCAAGATTATGGGCATCTTTGCCTGGCAGGGCGTTATCATTGGTACCGTTGGTGCAATCTGTGGCGTGATTCTTGCTTTGCTGGTGCTTTATTATCGACTTGAAATTCAGGCGGCCCTTGCCAGCATTGGAATGGATCCATTCCCCATGCAGGCGCATGGAATTACCCTGCCGGCAGTTTATGATCCCGCCACTTTCGCCGCTCAGGCATTGCAGGCCTTCATCATGGTGACGATTGCTGCCATCATTCCGGCTTTCATTGTTTCCCGCCAGGATCCCGCCAAGGCCTTGCGCTCCAACTAAACATTTTTCATGGATATCTACTGGATAGCAGACAAGAAGAAATGCGGCCCCGTTACGGTGCCGGATATTATTTCCCGTGTGCAGATGGGTGAGCTCAGCCCGGATACCAAGGGCTGGCATGCCGGCTGCGAACAGTGGATGCTCCTGCGCGAGCTGCCTGCCCTGGCAGATTTTTTGCGGGAAAAGCCTGCGGAGCCGGACAAACCGGAAATACCGCTTCCCGAGGATGCTGCTGGTGAGGAGTCTCTCCCTTCCGGTATTCCGGAGGGGGCTGTGCGTGTCTATCTGCCGTCTGCCACCTCTCGCCTGCTTGCCCGCATGGTGGATATCTCACTTTACTCCGCCTTGTTGTATACGGCTCTGTATCTGCGCCAGGTGCCGTTCGATGCTGCGCTTCTGCCGTCAAATCCGTTGGTCTGGCTGGGGTATGTGGTGCTGGAGGCTCTGCTCATCTATTACCTGGGTGGCACGCCTGGTAAGTTCCTGCTTGGTATCCAGGTACGGTGCGTTGGGGAAGGGGAGCTGACGCTCGGTCGTTCTCTTGCCCGTTCCTGCCTGGCTTTCATTGGTGGTATGGGGATGATGGTATCCATTCTGCCGCTGCTTATGATGGGCTTTTCCTGGTGGCATCTGCGCACCCGTGGGATGACCATGTGGGATGCCCGCTGCCACACACTGCCCATCATGTTCAAGCCTATGGCGGTGTTGCGCCAGTTTGCGGCGGTGTTTGTTATCATGATTGCTTTCAATATCACGCTCAGCTGTATGGAGCCCTGGCTTGAACCCATGGTGCAGCAGGTGGAGCAGCAGTCTCCTGAAATGGGGCGGGTGTTACGCAGCATGATGCCTCCAGCACAGAAATAAGAAAAAATCCCTGTATCTACCCATTACAGGATAAATGCTTTGTTGACAAAAGCATGGACTCCTGTATAATGGATATATGGCAACGATACGTACTTACGGGGCTGAAAGTCGCCCTTCGCAGCCGTCTTTCTACATTCCCAACCGCGTGGATGAAACATCGCTTCCTGCTATTGTAAAAGCGATGGGAGGCGCTGAAAATGTGGCCTTTATGGTGGAGGAAGTGCTTGTTCCTTCCCCCAAGGTGATGAAGTATATTCGCGGAACAGGTAGCCAGATTCTTTCTTTCAATTTCCGTAAGAGCAACAGCCGTGAGCTCCGCGAAAAACTTATGGAACTCATGCAGATGGGGCTGGATGTCATCTTTGTTCCCGGTCGCCCGAACAGCATTATCGGCACCATTTCGGATGTGCCCATGCCGTTCATGATGCAGCTGGGCGCTCTGCACATTGCCCCAGTTCCGGTGTTCGTGGGTAGTTTCCGCAATAATATCTGGCGTGCCTTCACCTCTGGCCAGGATTATGATTGGCTGACGATTGATTTCCTGCCCAAGCTGCAGTCCGGCCCGCAGACGGGTGAACGCCTGCTGGAAGTCTGGCTGGAGGCCTGCTATACGCGCTATGATGAAAGCCCGGCTTTCGAGAAATCCCTTGCCCGCGTGCTGGTGGAGAGTATGCGAAAGAACGCCAAGGTAGAGCTCATTGACGGTCTTGATGGCTCTGCGCTGCCTTATGGCATGATGCTGGGTGTGTCCATGGCTCTTTCCCGCTGGCTGAAGAAGAATGTGAAGGAAGAGCGCCTGGGTATCATCCTGCCTCCCGGCAAGGGTGGTGTCATTGCCAATATTGCCTGTGTCCTGGCTGGTATCGTGCCGGTGAACATCAACTACACTTCCTCCGAGGGTGCCTTCGAGAGTATTGTGCGCCAGAGCGGTCTCAAGCACTTCGTGACGGCCCGCGCTTTCATGAGCAAGCTGCCGCAGTTCCCCTGGCCCAAGGGTGAGGCTATCATTCACCTGGATAAGACCCTCAAGGGGCTTGGTAAGGCAACGATTGCCAGCTGGGTGGCCTTTGCCAAGTTTGCGCCCATGCCGCTGGTGGCCAAGACTTTCGAGCTGGATAAGCGCTGCAAGGGCGATGAAGCCGCCCTGCTGTTCACTTCCGGTTCCTCCGGCGAGCCCAAGGGCGTGCCGATTACGCACAAGATGATTCTTTCCAACACCGCTCAGCTGCTCAGCAAGGTGTGGATTCCGGAGGGCAGCCCGATTCTGTGCAGTCTGCCCATCTTCCACAGCCTTGGCCTGGCATTCACCACCATCATGCCGCTGATTTATGGCTTCGGCATGGTGACCTATCCCTCTCCGCTGGATGCCAAGAACCTGAATGACCTGATTGAGAAATACAAGTGCTCTGTGGTGATTTCCACGCCCACCTTTGCCCGCAGCATGCTGCGCCGCGCTAGGAAGGATACCTACGCCAGCGTGAAGTACTTTGTGGTGGGTGCAGAGAAGCTGCAGCAGGCCTTGTTCGATGAGTTCCTGGAGAAGTGCGGTGTGCAGCTGCTTGAGGGCTACGGCCTCACGGAGACAACTCCGCTCTGCGGTGTGAACCTGGATAAGGTGGGACCCACGGAGGAGCAGCCGTACTATGTGCCCGGCGTGAAGGTGGGCACCATCGGCCAGTTGGTGCCCGGTCTGGCTGTGCGCATTACTGACCCGGATGACGACAACGTGCAGCTG
>JAGBZE010000230.1 GCA_017628435.1 Akkermansia sp. | reverse complement strand
CCTGCATGCCGATGGCGCTTCTGCTGTGCAGCCGGAGTGAGGACGGCCGCTTGGTGAAACAGAACGCCCCGCAGGTGGTGCTGCGGGGCGTGGGGGGGGGAGGAGAGGTGTTTCTGTTTTATTTACCCTGCTGAGCCTGGCGCTGGCGTTCCAGAGCAGCCTGCTGCTCCATCATGCGCTCCATGAAGCTCTTCTTGGCGCCTTTCTTCTTCTGCACCTTCTCCAGCGTGGGTGCCGGCATGCGGCGGATGATGATGGTCTGGAGAATGGAGATGAGGTTACTGGTGGTCCAGTACAGACCAAGGGCGCTGGGGTAGGTGTAGCAGAACAGGAAGAACATGAGCGGCATCCAGCGCATAATCTTCACCTGCGTGGCATCACCCGTGGCGGGGGTCATGTGCATCTGGATGATGGTGGACGTAGCCATGAGGATGGGCAGGATATTCACCGGTACCTCATAGCCCATGAAGGGGAAGGAGAACACGGTGTCCATCTGGGAAAGGTCTGTCACCCAGCCGATGAAGCCTTCGCCACGGAACTCTGCAGCTGTCTGCAACACATAGAAGAAGGAGAAGAAGATGGGCATCTGCAGCAGCATGGGCAGGCAGCCACCCATGGGGGAGATGCCGTATTGCTGGTAGAGTTTCATCATTTCCATCTGCACCTTCTGCTGGTCGTTCGGGTATTTCTCCTTGAGGGCCTGCATCTGCGGCTGCAGGAGGCTCATGCGCTTCATGCTGGTGTAGCTCTTGCGGTAGAGCGGCCAGATGAGGAGACGGATGGTGAGGGTCATGGCAATGATGGCCCAGCCCCAGTTACCCAGCCAGCCGTGGTAGAGGTTCACGAGCCAGTTCATGGGGTAGGCGATGATGGTGAACACACCGTAGTCCATCACGCGGTCAATCATGCGGAAATCATCGGTCATCTCATCCAGCATGAGGTTGAGTTTCGGGCCGGTGAAGATGTCGTAAGAGAAGCTCTTCTGGCCGCCCATCATGGTGTCGGTCTTGCCGGCCAGCGCGAAATCGGGCATGCCAAGGGCAAGCTCCACGCATTCGGTCTTCTCACCGCTCACCTGCAGGGGGAACTGGGCAGGGGCTGCATACAGGGCGTTGTTGCCGCTGGTCTTGTCGGGCTTCACGATGGAGGCGTAGTACTGATTCATCACGCCGGCCCATTCCAGGTTGTCAGCGTCTTTGTCGTAGCTGCGATCCTTGGCCTTGCCGAGCCAGGGGCGGAAATCGCTGGCGTTGCTCTTTTCAAAGCTGCCGTCCTCCAGGTGTACGTAGTAGGTGTAGTAGGAGGATTCGTCTTTAGAAATCTGGCCGATGCCACCGGCGTACAGGCCCCAGTCCTGGGCGTTCAGAGTCTGCCCGGAGGTGTTCTGTACATCAATTTTCAGGTTAAGCACGTAGGCGTTGCCTTCGATGGTGTCTTCGCCCTTCTTCAGAGGCTTGAGGGTGTATACCTTGCGCACGATGAGGTCACCCACGCGGCCCAGCAGGGTCACCTGGCTGTCGTTGCTCAGGTCTGCGCGGTATTCATACACGGCATTATCGAACAGAGGCGCGCGGTCGTTGGAAAGACCGAACATCAGGGTGCCGATGCCGTTCACCGGGTTTGCGTTGATGCTCACATCGGTGTTTTTAAGCTCATCACGGGTGCTGTTGATGGCCTGGCCAATCATTTCCACGCCGCTGATGCTGCCGCCGATGTTGCTGAAGTTGTACTTGGCAACCGGCTTGCCTTCAGCGTTCTTACTGATGAGACTTGCGATAATCTGCTTTTCGGCAGTGGGGGCAGCCGGGGCCGGTGTGGTGGCTGCTACTGCAACTGCTGCCGGGGTGGCCGAGGCTGCTGCTGCGGCGGCGGGATCTGCCGGGGCGGTGGCTGCAACCGGGGCTGCGGGAGCCTGGGGTGCCTGTTCCTTGTTGCTGTTGTAATACCACTGCAGGCCCAGCAGGGCTGCGCAGAGAGATACAACAAACCATCCTGTTTTATCCATAGCTGTTATCTAGGTTAGTTAGTGGTTGATATTTTTTGTGAAATTCTGTGGGGAAATCTTTACTTCTGGCGGCGGGGTGGCACCGGGTCGTGCCCGCATCCGCCCCAGGGATTACAGCGCAGAATGCGCCATATTCCCAGCCCTACACCCTTGATGACACCGTGGATTTCCACAGCCTGAATGAAGTATGTAGAGCAACTGGGCTGAAAGCGGCATCCGCTATCTGGTCCGCAAAGTACATGCAGCGGTTTGCTGATGAACTGTTTGTAGAACAAGACCGGCAGAATGACGAGTCGCTTCAGCATCCGGGGGGTGGTTCAGTTGGTAAAATGTTTTCGCTTGAGCAGGCGCTTAAAGTCCTTCTCAAGCTCACTATAATCGGCTGTGGCGGCGGTGTGGCGCGGTATCAGCACCACGTAATGCCCCAGCCGCAGCGGTCCTCCGTGGGTGCGCAGGATTTCGCGTATGCGCCTGCGCAGCAGATTGCGCACCACGGCGTGGCCCAGCCGCTTCGTTGTAATAATCCCGAACCGGGATTCTTTTGCGCTCGCACCCTCGCCGGAATAGGGAAGGGTGCTGAGCACAAGAAAACGCCCTGCTGCGGATGAGCCTTGTGCACGTACCATGGCGAACTCACCGGCTCGCTTCATGGTTTGGTGCCGCTTCAGCTCCATCGTAAACAGGGCGTTGGTTTCTCCTGCAGGGGGCAGGGAGCACCCGGGGTACTCTCTAACAGAAACCCTGCCGGGGCTTTAGCCGTGCTGGATGATGTGGCGCTTGTACTGCACCTCTGCACCCTTGGGCAGAAGACGCTTGCGACCCTTGGCGCGACGGCGTGCGAGGATGGCGCGGCCGTTCTTGGTAGCCATGCGGGCGCGGAAACCGAACTGGCGCTTGCGGCAGCGCTTGGAAGGCTGGTATGTTCTCTTGCTCATAATATCTTAGTGTGTTTTGAAGTGGTTTCTGTGAGGCCGCATGAAACGGCCGGGTGCGATATGATACCCGAAAATCGGCGTATGTCAAGCACCGTTCTTCATTTTTTTCGATATCAGCGTGAATTTCACGCGTCAGAGACCATGAATTTGAGTTCTGCCTCGCAAGTAATTTCTCCATTGACCGTGCAACGACCGACCGCTACGCCGATGGCACCGCGCATCTTGGTGAGTTCTGTCTCGATGATGAGCACATCACCGGGCACTACGGGGCGGCACCACTTGACCTTGTCGCAGCTCATGAAGTAGCCAATTTTGCCGGCATTTTCAGGCAGACGGAGCATGAGAACGGAGGCAACCTGAGCCATGGCTTCCACCTGCAGCACGCCGGGCATGACCGGGTGGCCGGGGAAGTGCCCCTGGAAGAACTGCTCGTTCATAGTCACGTTCTTCTGGCCAATGCACTTGCGGTCACCCTCGAAGTCGATGATGCGATCCACCATGAGGAAGGGGTAACGGTGCGGTAGAAGCTTCATGACTTCCAGAGTGTCGAGCACAGCCTCGCCGCTGGGAATGGTGATGGGCTTCGGACGCAGGGCTTCCATGCTCTCATATTTCTGCTGGAGCTTGGCTGCCATCTGGGTGTTGATGCCGTGCCCGGGCATGATGGCAATCACGTGGCCCATGATGCGGTGGCCGCAGAGAATGAAGTCGCCGATGAGGTCCATGGCCTTGTGGCGGGCGCATTCATTGTGGAAGCGCAGGCCGCCGGCGCAGAGGTATTCCTCGCCCTTGATGACGATGGCGTTGTCCAGCGTACCACCCTGAATAAGGCCCTTTTCCAGCAGAGGCTGAATGTCCTCATAGAAACAGAAGGTGCGGGAGTTGGAGAGTTCTTTCTCGTAGGTTTCCGGGGTGATGACGCTGTCGAAATATTGCGTTACGCGGCCGTTGGGCCCCACGGCGGTGAGGGAGATGCGGAACTCCCGGGCGGGCATGATGACGATGGTGGAGCCATTCTTGTTCTCCACCTTGATGGGCTCGCGGATTTCCCAGACCTTCAGCGGGGCGTTCTGCTCCACGATGCCGGCCTTCTTAATCATTTCCACGTAGGGGAGTGCGGAACCATCGCCGATGGGCGGTTCGTTGGCATCCATTTCGATGATGGCGTTGTCCACACCCATGCCGGTGAGAGCAGAAAGGATGTGCTCCACAGTGTGTACTTTCACAGCTCCTTCTGCAATAGTGGTGGCGCGCTCCACTGCCTGCACCTTGGCTGCAGAGGCATCCAGGAAAGGCTTGTCCGGCAGGTCGATGCGGCGGAACTTGAAACCGGTGTTCGGCTCTGCGGGTTTGATGACGAGCTTCACCGTCTGACCGGTGTGCAGCGATGTGCCCTCGAGCGTAGAGGTGCACTTGGCAAGGGTCTTTTGCATGCGTGTAGCCATAATTCGTAGATGCATTCTACATAATCCCGCGCGGAATGTGAAGTAAAATCTAGTTTTTTTGCAAAGTTAGTTTGTATGAATGCCTTTTTTGGTGAAATAAAAGCAGAAAAAGCTTGCCAAAGTGGGGTAGAGGGTGTACTGTTCCAGCCCCCTGAGTTTTGTTGTTATGTCTTATCACGTCACAGCCGCGCTTGTTATTTTCCTGATTACTTATGGTTTGATTATTTCGGAAAAGGTGCAGCGGACAGTGATTGCTCTTTTCGGAGCTATGCTCATGGTGCTGGCTGGGGTAATTTCCCAGGAACAGGCGATTCGGCACATTGATTTCAATACGCTGGCTCTGCTTATCGGCATGATGATTCAGGTGCTGGTGCTCAGCAAGACCGGCCTCTTCCGTTTTCTTTCCGTGTGGGCAGCGCAGAAGACAAATGGTAATCCGGTGGCATTGCTCATTGCTTTGTCGGTGATGGTGGCCGGCTGCTCCGCCTTCCTGGACAACGTGACCACCGTGCTACTCACGGTGCCGATTACCTTTACGCTGACGAAGGACCTGAAGATATCTCCGGTGCCCTTTGTGTTAGCGCAGATTATGGCGTCCAATATCGGCGGTACCTGCACCATGATTGGCGATCCGCCCAACATCATGATTGCCAGCCAGGTGAAGGAGCTTAGCTTCAATGATTTCATAGCGAATCTGACGCTGCCTTGCCTGGTGTCTTTTGTGCTCACGATAGCTATTCTTCTCTTTATTTACCGCAAGGAGTTTGCCAAGGTGAGCAAGAATCATAACCGCATCATGAATATCAAGCTTAACGGGTTGATTCGCAGCAAAGGCCTGCTGATGCGCTGCCTGTTTACTCTGGCATTCACTATTCTTCTGTTCTGCTCGCATGGGCTTTTGCCGCAGTGGGGACTGGAGAGCGGCACCATCGCCGTGACTGGTGCTTCCCTGCTGCTGCTGCTCACCATGCCTGACCGTGAAAAAGCACTCGAATACATTCTTTCCAAGGTGGAATGGACCACTATTTTCTTCTTTGTCGGACTTTTTGTGCTGGTCGGCGGTCTGGAGGTGAATGGCATCATCAACTGGATGGCGGCCCAGACCATGCAGATGACGGGTGGAGAACCTGCCTCTACCACGATGAGTGTGCTATGGCTCAGCGCCATTATGAGTGCCTTTGTGGATAATATCCCCTTTGTTGCCACCATGATTCCCATGGTAAAGGATATGGGGGCCATGGGGTATGCCAATCTGGAACCTCTCTGGTGGGCTCTTTCTCTGGGCGCATGCCTGGGTGGCAACGGTACGGTGATTGGCGCCAGTGCCAATGTGGTGGCTCTGGGCCTGGCCCGCCAGCACAACGTGCGTGTCTCCTTCATGCAGTACTTTGTGGTGGGCTTTCCGCTTATGCTCATGAGTATCGGAATTGCCTCCATTTACCTCTGGCTGCGTTTCCTGTAAGCGTGTTTGGGCTTGTGCAGTGCGGCCTGTTGGGGTATACTCCCGGGCATGTCGATATCCGAGGAACTTTTTGAGCGTGCGTGCCGGGTGATTCCCGGTGGGGTGAATTCGCCGGTTCGTGCCTTTCGCCGACTGGAGCGCGCCCCGTTTTTTGTAAAGCAGGCACAGGGTGCACACTTGACAGATGAGGACGGTAAGCAGTATATCGACTATGTGGGCACCTGGGGGCCGGCGATTCTGGGGCATGCCCCGGAGTGTGTGATTTCTGCTGTGCAGGCCGCTGTGCCGCAGGGGCTTGGCTATGGTATCCCCACCCGCATTGAGGTGGATATGGCTGAGACCGTGTGCCGCTGGATTCCGAGCATTGAAAAGGTGCGCATGACCAATAGCGGCACCGAGGCCACCATGAGCGCGGTGCGGTTGGCTCGTGGGTATACCGGGCGTAAGTATATCATCAAGTTTGCCGGGTGTTATCATGGGCATGTGGATAGTCTGCTGGTGGCCGCCGGTAGTGGTGCGCTGACTCACGGTGAGCCGGATAGCGCCGGTGTGCCTGCGGAGTTTGCCAACCTCACCATCGTGCTGCCGTACAACGATTGCGAGGCGGTGCGCCGCGCCTTTGCTCAGCATCCGGGGGAGATCGCTGGTATCATCGTGGAGCCCTTCCCGGGGAATGCCGGTTTCTATCTGCCGAAGCCGGGCTACCTGGAGTTTCTGCGCGAGATTACGGAGAAAAACGGTGCTCTGTTGATTTTCGATGAAGTGATGACCGGTTTCCGTATTTCTGCCTCTGGTGTGCAGGGGAAACGGGGTATCACGCCGGATATCACCACCCTGGGCAAGATTATCGGCGGTGGCCTGCCTGTGGGTGCCTTTGGTGGCCGCCGGGAGATTATGGACTGTGTGTCGCCTCTGGGCCCGGTGTACCAGGCCGGTACGCTGAGCGGTAATCCCGTGGCCATGGCCGCTGGCCTGGCTCAGTTGAATTACCTGGAGCAGAACGATTCCTACACCCGCCTGGAGCAGCTGGGTGCCCGCCTGGAGGAAGGCGTGCGCCGCATCCTGCGCGATGAGCAGCTGCCGCTGACCTTTATCCGCGATGGCTCCATGTTCTGCCTGCATTTCACCACGCAGCCGGTGTATGACCTGGACACCGCCATGAGCGGCAATTTCGATATGTTCCGCCGGTATTTCCATGCCATGCTGGAGCAGGGGGTGTACGTGGCTCCCTCGCCTTACGAGACCGGCTTTATCTCCACTGCTCACACAGCGGCGGATATTGATGCCACTGTGGAGGCCATGCAGCGGGCTCTGCGCGCGGCTAAAGACTGACTTTCCGCTTGCCAATAGTGGGGCGAATCTGTAAAATGAACGGCATGAGCAAGATGATTCACCGATTGATGTTCCTTTTTGCGGCGGCTGTGGTGGCTGCGGCGCCTGTGGCTCTGGCCCAGAGCACAGAGGTTCTGAATGAAACCGGTGATATGGTGCGTGTGATGCGTCACCCGGATGGCACGCGCGCTATCTACCAGCGCCAGAAGGGCTGGCGCGGTATGCGCTGCTCTTCCTATACGGCCAGCGGTCGTCTGGCTGCGGTGAATGATTATACGGAAGGTAAGTATGGCCAGCTGGTGGGTTGTATTATTTATGACCACACCAAGAAGAATATCATCTACAAGGTGGCCTATGGCTACGACAGCCGCGCCCGCCTGGTGGAGGAGCGTATGTATTCCCACCCGCAGGGTAAGTTGGTGCAGCGCGTGATTTACAAGTACGACAACCGGGGGAATCGCTCCAAGCCCCTCATTATTTCCCTGAATGCCTCCGGCCCGGTTTCGGAGGTGGCGCCGACCATGCGCGACGACGTGAATGCCATTAACCGACAGATGCGCAATGCAGGTGGCAGAGGTCGCTGATTATTTTCTTTAACCCCCTACGTAACCCGAACAGATGGAAACATTCTCCTGGCAGGACCGCGATGCGGACGGTAACAAGGTAACATATGAGGCTCAGCACTTCGGTGGCTGGTGGCAGCTGATGGTGGCACCCAAGCTGGGCCGCTCCCAGCGGGATGAGGTGGTGTTCACCCCCACGGATTTCACGGAAGAGCATTGGCAGACCCTGCGTGACCTGCTGTGGCGTAAGTATCAGCGCCGCCGCGTGGCCTGGGATATGGTGCAGCATATTGATGATATTCTGGCGGGCAAGGCCACGAATGAGCGCCGCGACCGCCGCAACGGCAAGTCGAAATGACCGAGCAGGAAATGATTCATTGCCAGGAGCCCGCGCGCCAGGTGGAGCGGGCCGTGGCCATCATGCACCGTCTGCGCCAGCCCGGCGGTTGCCCCTGGGATGCGGAGCAGACGCATGATTCCATTATCAGCAGCCTGATTGAGGAGTGCTACGAATGCATAGACGCCATTCGTGAGCGCGACTGGGCACACCTGCGCGAGGAACTGGGCGATGTGCTGCTGCAGGTGGT
>JAGBZE010000229.1 GCA_017628435.1 Akkermansia sp. | reverse complement strand
TTAGTGCGCAGCCTGGCGGCCGCGCAAAGAAATGAAAATTACCTGAGATTTCTCAGGTAATTTTGTTTACAGGTGCGGCAACCGCCGCACACAAACTCACAATTCTGCATTCTGACTTCTGAAATCTGCATTCGCCAAACTGCAGTTCATCTGGCTGCTCGCAGACTGCCAGATTGAGGCGTTCTGTGTTTTGGTGTTTCTGCCTCAGAGGGCGGAAATTTCCTTCAGGAGGGGCTGCAGCCAGGGATTCAGGTCAATATCAAAACAGACCTTCAGTACCAGGAGTACCACGCAGAGCACAAACAGCACGGCTACTGCCGTGCGTATAACGCGGAAAAGAACCCAGATGGCTGCCAGCACGAGGGCAGCTGCGCCGCAGGTGCCGATGGTCGGGTCCCATCCGTTGCTCAGTGCGGCCCGAGTGCTCTCCCAGGCTTGTTCGAGTATTTGCTGCATGCTGCCTTGAATCAGGGTTGAAGGCGCTCGATGCTCCAGCTGCCATCAGGCTGCAGGGAGTACATGAAACGGTCGTGCACGCGGCCGGGTCCGCCCTGCCAGAACTCCATGTGGTGCGGCACAATGCGGTAGCCACCCCAGAAATCGGGCAGCGGTACCTTACCCTCGGCAAATTTGTTTTTCAGCTCCGCCAGCTTCATCATGAGCAGCTTGCGCGTGGAAATCACCTGGCTCTGGTGGGATACCCAGGCGCCCAGCTGGGACTCATGCGGGCGGCTCAGGAAGTATTTGAGCGTCTCCGCGCGGGAGATTTTTTCCGCACGGCCGTAGACGATAATCTGGCGCTCCAGCGTGACCCAGGGGAGCAGCATGCACATCTCCGGGTTGGCCTCAATTTCCTGTGCCTTCCGGCTGGTGTAGTTCGTGAAGAAGACGTAGCCGCGGGCATCGTAATACTTGAGCAGCACCGTGCGCAGACTGGGCATGCCCTGCGGCGTGGCGGTGGCAATGCTCATGGCATTGGGCTCTGGTATACCGGATTCCATGGCCTGCTTGAACCAGCGGTCGAACTGCTCGAACGGCGTGGCTGCCAGGTCCTTGCGGTGCAGGGTATCCTTCAGGTATTCTTCACGAAAGGCGGATAAGTCCATGGCCACACTATACCACCCGCCTCCCCCCGCGGCAAGCCTGAACTGAGTGCACATGTGGCACAACATGCTGCATGTGCACTTATACCGCCTGTCAGGCATTACAAAACAACCCGGGCAGGCGCATAATTGCACTTGCCCGGGGAAAGTAGGAATCTCCTGCTTCCGATTAGTTGCGGAAGATAGCTTCGTATACCTTGGTGCCGTATTGTCTGTTGGCGCGGATGTTTACGGATGTGGCACCCTTGTCGATACGGTAGGTATGAATGATACCATTGCTGCCGGCATGGGTGGCGCCTTTCACCTCGCAACGGGCAGAGGAAACCAGGGTGAGGGTGCGTGCGCCTTCGGGCACCTGCAGCTCGGTGTTCAGCGCGTATTCGCCCGTGTTGTAGGACGTGGAAAGGTTGGAATCCGTGAGGCAGGAGGCCATGGCCGAGGTATCTACGCTGGGAATGGTGAGCTGGAAGGCGTTGAGGCGCAGTTCCTGCTCCTGCTGGCTTACATTGGTGAAGGCAATGCCGGTGATGGGCTTGGTGGGCATGTATTTCTTCTGCACCACGAACTCAGGCCCGTAGTATTGCTGCAGGTAAGCCTTTTCGGTGCTGCCGTCTGCCAGGGTGAAGGTGACCTCGCCCCAGTTGAGCAGGTCTTCCTTATCGAGGTTGACGGAGAGACCGATGCCGGTGGCCGGGGTGGGCAGGGAGATGCTGAATCCCTGGCCGGGTGCGGCCTTGGCTGTTTCCATGATGCGAACCAGCGCAATGTGGTTTTCATCGTTATATGCCGTGAGGCGTTTGAGCCCCTGCACGGTGTTCTGCAGACGGGCGGGCAGCGGCTTGTTCACCACAAACTCAGAGACACCCAGGCGGCGCTTGAGCTGGGGTTGGGTAATGCGGAAGCGCAGCATACTGGCGGTGATAGGGGACTGGCTGTAGTCCTCCAGCACAACGGCGTTGGTGCGTTCCTCGCCCAGGGGAGTCCAGGTTTCGCCATCGGTGGAGTATTCCAGCTGGCCGATGGCGGGTTTGCGCTCAGCGGTTCCGCGGTCGGTGAGCACGAGTTTGAGGGTTTTCACCGTCATGGGCTTGCCGAAGTTCAGGCAGAACCAGTCGCCCTCTTTCTGGGGCTGGGCAGAATACCAGTGGGTGGTGAAGTCATTATCGGAGATATTGGCCACATTCACAGATTCATTGCCCATATTGGTGGAGAATGTGGGCATGAGGGCGCGGAAATCGCCACCGGAGAGCTCGGAGTAGATGCTGGCATTGAGGTAATTGTAGGTAGCCGTTACGGAGGGGGTGATGGCAAAGGCACCCACCTGCACGTCCTCCACCTGCTGCACTTTGCCGTCTACCCAGGCATCGCGGCGCAGTTTTTTGATGGAGTGGAGCTTATCTACCATGCGGAAGAAGATATCCATGCGCTCGGGCAGGCTGTGGCTCTGCAGTGCGCGCACACCATCGATACCGGCCATGCCCATGGTGTAGAACGCGTTAATCCATGGGGCGATTTCGCGCTGCAGGGAACCCAGGTCGCGGGTGTCGCGCATTTTTTCGCCTGCGCTGGCCACCTGGCTGTAAATCACCAGCATTCTGTTAATCAGATCGGTATTCGGCTTGCCGTGTACGATGCTTTCGCGGAAGAGGTCCGGCAGGTTGCCCAGAGCCACGGATTCCTCACGCATGTAGCCATGACCATTCGGGAGCAGGTAGGAATTGTGGTCGCAGAAGGTCTGCATGGCGCTGGCGCAGCGCGGGTACAGGCGTGCGATGCCTTCCCGCCAGGTGATTTCGGAGTTGAATCCCTGGGTGTTCCATGTGTAGCTGGCCACGCCGAAAAGACCCACCTTGCTGGCCTCTGCGCGTTCCATGGGGTTGGCCACGAAGCCGCTCATCTGGCTCTTCATTTCCGGGCTCTGGTCCAGGCCGTAGGTGCGGCCCATGGAGAGGCGGGAGGGCTTGAAATCGTTGCAAGGCCAGTTCCACCAGATGAAGGTGGGGCGGCGCACCTTGGGATTCACCCACTGCTGCCCCTCCAGGGTAATATCATGCACCACGGTGTTGCCGGTCCACATCACGTGGATATCCTTGTGCAGACCATCGCCGATGGTGTTGAGAAATTGCTCATTGGTCCAGCTCTTGTTGTAGCCGGTGGGGCACATGATGAGTTCCTGGTTCACATCCGGGTGCTTGCGGATAAAGTTTTCCAGAATGTAGTTGCAAAGCTGCACCTGGCGCTCCGGTTTGCCGATTTCGCCAAAGGAATCATCCACCAGCACGCCGAAGTCACGCACGCCAATCTTGTACATCCACTCCAGTTTCTGGCAGAGGCCATCCAGCTGGGTGCGGCCTTCATTCTCTGCCCAGTTTACCGTGTTGGCGGGGTGAATAGCCCACACAAAGCGCACGCGGTTCTCGCGGGCGCAGCGCACCAGGGCCGCCAGCTCATAGGCCTTGCTGTCCGGGTAGGGCTGGTAGCAGCCTTCGCCGTGGTGCAGGGGGTCATCCTTGGGGGCATAGATGTACAGGTTCATCTTGTTGCGCCCGTAGAAACGGAACTGGCTCTGGCGGGCTTCAAAGCTCCACGGAATGCCGTAGTAGCCTTCCACCGTGCCGCGGTAGGGCAGGTCCGGCCAGTCCACTACGGTGCCCACGGTGAGATCGCCCAGTTCCAGCATGCTGCGGATATTGAGGTGCGGGAAGGGGTCCTTGTGGGCATCCTGCGCGCCGGCCACATCCACCAGCATCTGGCTGAGGGTCTGTTTGGCGTAGAACCAGCCGGCATCATCATTGTGCAGCACGGTTACGTGCCCCTCCGGGGTGACCTCAATGGCATAACCGCCGGATACATTGGGAAGCTGCTCCCACAGGCCGCCCTGGCTCTGGGGGGTGCGGTGCTCCACCGTAAGCTTCTTGACCGGGGTGTGCTGTTCGAGCAGTTCTGCCCGTTGCGGGGTGGGGTAAATGGGGGTCATGGCCTGGGCGTTGCAGAGTATGGCGGCCAGCGCGACCGCCGCGCTCAATAGACGTGTTCGTATCATAAACTGAGAATAAGGGGGAGTAATTCGTTAAAATCGTTGAGCCGGTATTCGGGGTGCAGTGCCAGGCAGGCCTGCTCATCTCCCTGCGTGGTGCCGGCCCAGCCGGCGTTGATGATGCGCACACTCACGCTGTGGCAGAGCTCAATATCGCTGGGGGCATCGCCCACGTAGATGATTTCCTCCGGCTGCAAGTCCCAGAGCTGCATGACCTGCTGCAGGCGCTCGGCCTTGCAGTTGTGCGTGGGCAGCCCTAGGCCGAACCACTCGAAAATGCCTTCCATGCCGTAATAGGCAATGGTGGGCATGGCGGTGTAGTGCTCCTTGCCGGAGATGAGGCCTACGCGCAGGCCGGCGGCCTTGACTGCATGCAGCATTTCCACGGCGCCGGGGAAGGGGGCAGGTGCCAGCTCGCCATGCAGCTGCTTATAGGCTGCCACAAAGCGGTCGATAGGCAGGGCGGGGTCATCCGGGCTCATGCCCAGCAGCCCGGCCAACACCCCGCGGTCGCTCAGCCCGAACCAGGAAACAACCTCCTCTTTCGACGGCGTACGCCCGGTGATTTCGGCAGTACACTGGCGGTACGATTCCACACACAGCGGAAGCGTGTCACCCAGGGTGCCATCCATGTCGAATAATACGGCTTTGAGCATGTTGATAGACGGAATAAGGCGGCAGTATAACAAAAGCCGCCAGTCATGGCAAGCATGCATTAATACTGCATATCTGGTATGTACGGCATGCGCGCGGTATTTCTTTCAGGTTTTCAGCGCGTGAGGAATGTTTTCCGGAACATGCGGCAGAATGCTGCCAGCACGCGGTAGAGCAGATAACACAATGCTGCCGGCACAGCAAGGAATGGCGTGAGCATCAGCAGTATCAGCCCCAGCACTGCCCAGGCATAGGCTATGCGGAAGTGCAGCGGATAATGCTGCCAGACTATTTCCGGCGTTATGCGTGAGGAGAAGAGCCCGCCTTTGTTCCGGCTGTAATCTGCCACCAGCAGCAGCCCGTTGCCGCATTCCACCATATCGACTGAGCCGTGCCCAAACCAACGGCCGTAGCGCCAGGGGCGTGGTAATTCATATTGCTGCAGCAGCTTATTCATACGCCCGGCTGTGGGGCCGGTGGCTGATACTTCATCAAATCGCTGCATGTTCACTGCCGAGGGTCGGGCGATGAAGATGCGGGTGTATACCTGCTCCCCCTGGCAGAAGGGATTTTCCGGGCTGGTGGTGGTTTTGATGATGCTTTCCGGGGCGCCCCAGTATTCGTAGTTCCAGTCCCGGTCCGGCATCAGGTAGTAAAGCGGGAACCCAGCCACGATGAAGCACCACACCCCCACCAGCCAGCGCCGGATAATCCGGTATATCCCTCCGTGCGCAGTGTTCATACGCTTGTTCCGGAGCTGGGAATCAGCACGATATCCTGCCCGAAGATATCGGAGAACAGGGCGCCCTTGGTGCGCAGAGCCAGGTTTTCCAGCGTGAGGTCGGCTACATCCGGTACCAGCAGCTCGAGCCTGCGGGCATTGGTGCGCACGGTGAAGCTCCGGATGCGGCGTGAGTGAGCGCGCTCCATGGCTTCCGCCACGCGGAGCAGGGCGGCCAGTTTCTGCACACGGAGGCGGTCGCCCTGGCTCAGCAAGGCATAGGTTGGTTCCGTGGGGGTGGGCGCACCGTGGCGGTGGTAGCGTGCCAGCAGCCCCACCACTTCCACATCTGCCCGGGAGAGACCGAAGATTTCCGAATTGAGGATGATATACTGGCTGTGGTGGTGGTGCTTCTTGGGGTTGATGTAGCTGCCTACCTCGTGCAGAATGGCAGCCACCTTGAGCAGCAGACGGTCGTGGCGGCTCAGGCCGTGCAGTTCCTGCAGCTGGTCAAAAAGCATCATGGTAAGCCGGCGTATCTGCTGCCCGTGGGCTTTATCCACGCGGTAGTGGTTGGCCAGCAGCACGGAGAAGTGCACCACTTCTTCCTCCAGTGCCAGGTCATCACGCCGCCCGGGCATGAGATTCCGCAGGAAAGCGTGCGAGAATTCCTCTGCCGGGCACATAATGCTGCGCGGCTCCAGGTCGCGTGCCACAGCCAGGTAGATAAGCACGGTGGGCAGCAGGGAGCAGACGCTGGCGTAGTCTTCCTTGTAACGAATTTGGCGCTGGGCCGGCGGTGTGGCGGCAATTTCATGCGCCAGGTGGGTGAGACTTTCTTCGGTTACTTCATCTCCTTGTGCCAGAGGCGAGGAGACTACGTGGAAATCCGGCCCGAAGATGATGAGGGCATCGGGCGGTTCGGGCAGGTCGTCTTCAATATCGTAGCTCACCTGCTCCATGATGCCGCGGATATGCTCGCGGATGAGCGAGCTTTCACTTTCCGTGCCGGCCATTTCCGTGGCATCGCCAATGGCAATGCCGGTGCGGTGGGCTCCCATGCGGTAGCTGGCGTAGTAGGAAATGCGACCTTTGTCAAACAGTAGCAGACGCGTGTTGCCCGGCCCCACATGGAGCACCAGCACGCGTTTGCCATTCAGCTCCGCGTGTTTATCCAGCACGGAGCGGGTGTGCAGGTAGAGCAGACGGGTCATTTCGCCATCGTCCATCACTTCCAGCTGCAGACCACAGGTGATATGCAGACGGTTCACCAGGGTGTCCATGTTGCGGACATCCAGCAGGATATTGGTGGCCAGCAGACGCACCTCCACCGGGCCGGCCAGGCGGTATTCCGCCAGCAGCTCATTGTATCCCTGCGCAATCTGCACGCAGCGGTCCATGGTGTCGCGGGTGATGCAGCTGCCGTTGAACACATCATGCGCCAGCTCCACCGGCTGGGAGAGCACATCCAGCACCCGGGTCTCGCTGCCGGACTGCTCTGCCACCATCATGGAGACGGCATCTGCCCCCAGGAAGATGACGGCTTTCACCACCGGGGTGGTGCGGGCGGAACTGTTGCGGCGTGTTCTGGTCGGCATAATGCACATTCTATACCAGACCTCCCGGTATTTCAAGCGCGCAGTTTGCATGATTCATTTGAAAATTGCATTCGGGGGTGTGATTTGTTACAATGCTTCCCGCATGGCATATCTGGAGTTAGAGCATGTGAGTGTGCATTTTCCGGTGCGCAATACCTGGGGAGCCACCGGCGAGGTGGTTCGCGCGGTGGATGATGTGTGCCTTTCGGTCAGACGCGGTAGTATTCTCGGCCTGGTGGGCGAGAGTGGCTGCGGTAAGTCCACCCTCTCCCGCGCCATCATGCAGCTGCAGCCGGTGACGAGCGGGCGCATTGTGCTGGATGGTGTGGAGCTGACCGCTCTGCCGCCGCGCGAGGTGCGCCGCCGCCGACTGGATTTCCAGATGGTGTTCCAGGACCCCTATGCCTCGCTGAACCCGCGTTTCAGCATCTTCTCCACCCTGGCGGAAGCGCTGGGGCAGCGCGAGCCGCTTCCCCGCCGCGGGCGGGAGGAGGCTGTGGCCGAGCTCATGGAGCGCGTGGGCCTGAGTCCGGAGCACATGTACAAATACCCGCATGAATTTTCCGGCGGCCAGCGCCAGCGTATTGCCATTGCCCGCGCCATTGCGCCGCGCCCGGCCCTGCTGCTGGCAGATGAACCGGTCTCTGCGCTCGATGTCTCCATCCAGAGCCAGATTCTCAACCTGCTCACCGACCTGGTGCGGGATATGGGTATTACCATGATTTTCATCTCGCACGACCTGGGCGTGGTGCATTATCTGGCGGATGATATCGCCGTGATGCGCCGCGGCAGCATTGTGGAATACGGCACGGCTGATGCGGTTTTCAACCACCCGCAGGCAGAATATACCCAGACCCTGCTGGCCGCTGTGCCGACACTATGAAGTGAATAGTGAATAAGGAATAGTGAATAGTTTTCTGCACCTATGAATACCGCGCTTCAATTTCTTTTGTATGATGCGCCTGATGCTAAGGCGAGTATACAGGTCTACGTAAAAGACGAAACATTATTTGCCACTCAAAAGGCGATAGCTGATTTATTTGAGATTGGAGTTCCCGCTGTTAGTAAGCATTTGAAGAATATTTTTGAAGAAGGCGAATTGGAGGAAAATGTGGTTGTTTCCAAAATGGAAATAACCACTGAACATGGTGCTATCAAAGGGAAGACACAAACCAAGTCAGTTAATTTCTACAACCTCGATGCCATCATCTCCGTGGGGTATCGAGTGAACTCGCGCAAAGCCACGCGGTTCCGCCAGTGGGCTACCCGCACGCTCAATGAGTACATTCGCAAGGGCTTTGTGATGGACGATGAGCGCCAGGTAATTCAGAGTGCATAATTCAGAATGCAGAATGAGTAAGAGTCTCCCTCCCTGTGTGATGCCGCGGCGGCGGTTTATTGTGTGGTGCCTGTGGGCGTGTGTGCTCTGTGCGGTGGCATACATGGTCAGTTGCGGTATCAACGACCCTGAGGCTTTTGCGCTTCTCTTCTGGGCGGTGATATTGCTGTCGGTTCCGGCGCGGTCACGGGGTGGTACCCTGCTGCAACTGCTGGGGCTCATGGTGCCGGTGGGCATGGCAGGAGCCTCTGTGCTGAGTGTGGTGATACGTCACTTTGGTGAGCAGCCTTGGATGGAGTACCTGAAAATATTGTTCGGCTCCATGGTGCTGGTGTGGTGGCTCGGCTCTCCGTTCATTATTGTGGGTCTGCTGGTGTATCTGGTATTCTGCAGGCTGAGGAAACGATTCGGCAGGCGATGATGCATGCCGCATAATCTGTCGGAGCACGGGACTCTCAGTCCCGTACCCGGAAACCTGTTGCCCTGCTGAACCGACACATGCCGCGCAGATTAACCTGCCAGGCGTTCGTCCTGATACCACTTTTTCTCAATTCATTATTCTCTTCACTATTCACTCAAAATATTCTGGACATCATTTCGCCGGGGCGGTATGATGACAGGCAACGAACCAACATATAGAAACACACACGATTATGGGACTTCTTCAGAATCTTGCCGCTGTCGCTATCCGCAACAAGGTCATGGGCAATCTGCGCGCCAACTGCCCGGAGGGTATCAAGGAGCAGCTCGAAACCCTGCTGTCCAATAAGGAGGCCGTGGGTATCATCCAGAAATTTGTGACCGAGGCCATGAAGGGCGGCGGCAAAATCCAGGCAGAGGCCGTGACCACGCTTCCGTTCCCTGCTGAAATCCAGCAGCTGCTGGCCGATACGCCCAAGCTGGTGACCTACCTGGTGCTGGCTGCCCGCATGGCCGGGAAGAAGTAAGATTGCGAAGCTCAGATTTTAATCCGTCCCTGCGCCTATCCGGGCGCGGGGAGTATTTTGATTGTTCTATGAATGAAGATTTTGAGGTAATTGTGCCGGAGGGGGAGGAATTGCTGTGGAAATGCCGCAAACCGCAGCTTTCGGAGAAGTGGGATATGGTGACGCTGGGTGTTCTGCTGTGCCTGGTTGCGGGCTGCGGCATCACCTATGGCCTGGCCGAGGAAGAAATAACCGGCAAACTGGCGCTGGTATTCGGCGGCCTGTTCCTGTTCATCATCGTTGTGGGGGTGATAAAACTCGTTCACCATCGCGGTGTTGTCCGCCGCACCGTGTATGTGCTGACGGATAAGAAGGCCTACATTCAGGAGCAACCGCCCAAGCCGAAGGAGAAGTGGCTGATTATCAGTTTCGAGGTGCACCCGCACATGATTTACAAGGTAAAGCGCCGCCGCAACGGCACGGTGGATTATGTGCTGGGCAAGGAACACCGCGGCAACCTGACTCTCAGCACAGGCTTTATGCACCTGCCGCCGGAGCTGGACCCCGCCGCCGTTTTTGAGCAGCTGGGCGCCACCCTGCCGGCCAGGGGTGAGAAGAAGCGGGCTGTCTGTGAGTACAAGCGCCCCACTCTGCCTGCGCAGAGTATTTTCGGGTATATGCTGCTGATGGGGCTGTTCGCCGTCGGTTTTGCTCTGTGCTATGATGAGCACGGTGCGGATCTATATGTTGTGGGAGAGGAGGCCACAGCCAAGGTGGTCGCCTACGAGCAGGGAACCGAAAAGCGCGGCCGCCGCAGCAAGCGTGAAGTGTCGGTGTATTATCCCATTGTGGCCTTCCATACTGCCGATGGCCGCACCTGTGTCACGAACAGCCAGACGGGCTATGACAAGAGCCCGGCTTGCGCTCCGGGGGAAACGGTGCAGATATTGTACCACCCCGATGAGCCTCGCTATGCCACCATTAAAGACGATAGTATTCTGATACGTCCCCTGGTGCTTCTGGCCGCCATATTCTGGGCCTTGTGGAGCATCTGGAAGGAAATCAAGCGTTGGCGCAGGGAGCGCCAGTGTGAGTTCATTGAGGTGGAATGCTCCAGCAAGGCTGAATAATGCTGCCGCTCATGAAATTTAAATGACTGCATACACGATGACGCCGCTTTCAAATCTTCTGCCGTTTGAGTTGTCGCGGCATGAGAAGCTGCTCTGGAGTTATGCTGCCACGTCCAGTTCTGCCACTCATGTAAAACGAAAATCGCTGTGGGTGCTGGCCGGCGTGCTGCTGCTTCTGGCGCTTGCAGGATATGTCGCCGCTGCCTGCAGCAGTGGCGATGACCCTTCCTATCTGGCGCATCTTTGTCTGGCACTGGGCATCATTCTGGCACTGACTGCAAGGCAGGAGTATTCCAGGGGGCGCTATGAGACCTATGCGCTCAGCAACCGCCGCGCATTCATTATCGAGCATTCTGCAAGGAGGAAGCAGGAGCCGGTTGTACTGACCTTTACCGTGCGGCCGAAGATGGTATACAGAACCCTGCGCCGCAATAATGGCCACATGGATTACTATCTGGCAGAAGAGTACATGGGGAATGACTGCATGCCCCGGGGATTCATCGACCTGCCGCCGGAGCAGGACCCCGGCCCCGTCTTCGAGCAGCTTGGCGTATCGCTGCCGGCAGAAGGCGAAAAACGGGAAGCGTCGGTCATTCAACGGACGAAGGAGGCACACTCGCTTTCCTGGCGGAGCATTCTGACAATCGGTGTTCTCGTGGTGGGTATTTCCTTTTATCTCAACGATATCTACCTGTACCTTGCGGGGCAGGAAACCACCGCTACCATCGTATCCTACGAACAAGGCTCCAGATACAGAAAGCGTCTTATCGGGTGTAGCAGGAGAATCAAGGTGTTCTACCCTGTTGTGAGCTTTACCACCGCTGATGGTCAGGTGTGCAGCGCCGTAAGCCAGAATGGTTACGATAAATCACCAGAGCATGAGCCCGGTACCCGGATTCCTCTGTTGTATGACCCTGCGAAACCGGAAAATGTTACGATCAAGGACGATTCGCTCATCTTCATACCGGCCCTTATGGCTCTTGTTCTGGCCTGGTATGTGCGGAGTCTGAGGAGAGATTGGCGCTCCCGGAAAAAGGAGCATGAGTCTTCCCGTATGCTTATCAAAGTGAATTGATTCGGCCACCACGTGCCACCTGCCGGTGGCACGCTTGCGTTTTATTCTGCATTTTGCCTTTGGAAAATCAGCATTTTGCTTGACATTCAACCCCTATGGGAGTATCCTGTGCGTCCCCGCTGATGCTGCAATACCAACAACGGAGGGCTGGGGGCTAAGCGCAGCACCTTCCAAAACCCCGTGTATCCTGCCGCAAGGTTACACACAACATATACAAATACAATGATTAACGAACTCGTTACCAAGATGGTGGAAGCCGGTGTGCACTTTGGTCATCAGACCCGCAAGTGGCATCCGAACATGAAGAAGTACATTCTCACCCAGAAGAATGGCATCCACATCATCAACCTGGAAGAGACCGAGAAGTGCCTCGACAAGGCCAGCGCCTTCCTTGGTGAACTTGCTGCCAAGAACAAGAAGATCCTCTTCGTGGGCTGCAAGCGCCAGGCTCAGGAGGCCGTGAAGGATGCCGCTGAGGCTACCGGTCAGTACTACGTGAACTTCCGCTGGCTCGGCGGTATGCTCACCAACATGACCACCATCAAGAAGAGCATCGCTCGTCTGGACTACCTCGAGAACCTCGACAAGCAGCCCGAGTACAAGAGCATGTCCAAGAAGGAACTTGCCGCTCTGGCTCGTGAGCGCGAGAAGCTGCAGCGCAACCTGCAGGGTATCCGCAACATGGGTGGCGCTCCCGACGTGATGGTTGCCATCGGCGCCGACCACGAGGACATCGCTATCCGCGAGGCTCACATCCTGGGCATCCCCGTGATCGTTCTGACCGACACCAACGCCGACCCCGAGACCGTGGATTTCCCCATCCCCGGCAATGACGACGCCGTGCGTTCCATTCGTCTGGTTCTCTCCGTGCTCGTAGAGGCTATCAACAAGAACAAGCCCGCCTAAATCCTAACCCATTTTACCAAGACAATGGCTGATATCACACCCGCAATGGTGAAAGAGCTGCGCATCAAGACTGATGCCGGCATGATGGACTGCAAGAAGGCCCTCATGGAGTGCGACGGCAACATGGACGAAGCCGTGAAGTACCTCCGCGAGAAGGGCATCGCCAAGGCCGCCAAGAAGGCCGACCGCGAGGCTAAGGAAGGTATCGTGACCACCGTGGTTGAAGGCAAGGATGGCATCATCCTCGAAATCAACTGCGAGACCGACTTCTGCTCCAAGGGCGACAAGTTCAAGGCTCTGGTGGCCGAAGTGGCTGCCACGCTGAAGGCTTCCTCCGCCGCTACGCTGGCTGAGGCTCTGGAAGTGGCCATGAACGGCACCACCGTGGAGAAGTACATTGCTGAGCAGTGCGCTGCCATCGGTGAGAACATGAAGCTGCGCAAGTTCGGCCGCTACACGCTGGCCGGCGAGGGCACCGTGACCTCCTACATCCACATGGGTGGTAAGGTGGGCGTGCTCCTGCAGGTGGAAACCGGCAAGGCTGAGACCGCCGCTGCTGAGGCTTTCGCCACCATGTGCAAGGACATCACCCTGCACATCGCCGCCTGCGCTCCCAAGAGCGTGGACTCCTCCTCCCTGGATCCCGCCTTCGTGGCCGAGGAGCAGGAAATCGCCAAGGCTCAGCTCATCGCTGAAGGCAAGCCCGAGCACCTGCTGGAGAAGATTCTTCCCGGCAAGCTCAAGGCTCTCTACAAGCAGAGCTGCCTGATGAGCCAGGAGTTCGTGAAGGATCCCTCCATGAGCGTGGAGGCCCTCGTTGCCGCTACCGGCAAGACTCTGGGCGACACCATCACTGTGAAGGCTTTCGAGCGCTTCCAGCTTGGTGCATAAGTTTTGCAAGTCAATTTGCAACGAAAAATCCCCAGTCCGCATGGACTGGGGATTTTTTTTGCGTCTGACCATCGGGGGGGGCGTATCCCAGGGAAACCGGAGTTTGTTATGCTCCGCGCACAGGAAAAAACGAAATCCAGCCCCTGCCGGGGCTGGACGAAATCACTTCGTGACGATATCCTGCCTGCGGCAGGACGAAATCCTCACTGCGTTCGGGCTTATGGGAAGCGGCGCCACTTGCCGTCGCCCACGGAGATGACCTCCACGGTCACGGTGTCGAGCCCGCGCTCGTAGAACCCGAGTTCCTTAGCTACCTTGGTGCCCACATCGATGAGGCGGCCCTTGATATACGGTCCGCGGTCGGCCACGCGCACAATGCAGCTCTTGCCGGTGCGGTGGCAGGTGACGCGCACGGTGCAGGGCAGGGGCAGGGTACGGTGGGCAGCATAGCGCTGGTGGCGGTACAGCCTCTGCCCGATAGCGCCCTTATCGCCATCGGCTTCATAGTGTGAGGCAATGCCGGTGGCCTTGTAGTGCAGCGCGCTTTCTACGCTCATGGGCACAAAACGGGTGCCTTTAATCGTGTAGGGGGCCTTCTTGTAGCCCTTATACTCCGGGAAACCGGGGTGCATTATCTGCTGGCAACCCACCAGCAGCAACACCGCCGCAGCGGCCAGCCATGAACAGAAACGTACCATGCTGCCACTCTAACACAAAACGAATGCTACGGCGAGCTTCTTTTTAGTAATAATGGATGCCTCGCGGCAATGCAAATAGTTTGAGGCGTGTCTGTATTCCGGCCGGGTTGTTTTGTCGGGTGGCTTTGTGCTTGCAAAAGGTTGATGGATATCGGATAATCAGCCATCGCGTCAAAGTTGGATTATGCCCGAGCAGAGAGACAAGATATACCTGGACATTCTACGCCTTATTGCCATCTATTGTGTGGTGTTGAATCACACATGCGGCAGTTTCTTTTTACCTGCTGAGCAGAATGGGGAGGTGTTATACTGGTGGATGCTGGTGCAGAACCAGGTGGTGAAGATGGCGGTACCGTTGTTTCTGATGGCAACAGGCGCGCTGCTCCTGCATAAGGAGGAATCGATTTCCCGGCTGCTGAAACATCGGGTGCTCCGTTTTCTGGGGATTATCCTCTTCATCGGGGGGATGCAGTATGTGCTGTATCTCTGCCGGGGCAGGGAGACAAGTGGAATCTGGGATATTTGTTACATGTTCCATAAGAATCTGGGCGCCTATAATGATTTCTGGGCAAGCTGGTTTCTGTGTGCATACCTTGGAATCCTGCTGTTGCTGCCCATTCTGCGCATGGTTGCCAGGGCGATGACTCGCCAGATGTTTCTTTATATGCTGGGGGTGCAGGCTGTGTTCTGCTGCGTGTTGCCCGTATGTGGTCTCTTGATGGGGGAATACATTGGGCATAGCCAGTTCAGCTATTGGCTGCCGTTTCATCCGCAGACGGGTACACTGCCGTTTTCTGCCGGGTACTGCGCTTTTTATGTGCTGGTGGGGTATTTCCTGGAGCACAGAGTCTCAGCGGAGGTGTGGCAGAAATACCGCCGACCGGCCGTGGTGCTGGCCATTCTGTTTCTGGCAGCGGGTGCGGTGGGTATGGAACTGGGACGTATGTTCCGGGGCGAATCCATCATTGACCAGGCCACGGTGTTCTTGTCAGCCTTTTTGCCTATTCCCTGTATGGTTGTCTATATGGGCCTGAAATTCGCGTGTGTGCGAGTAGAGTTCAAACCGGTGACCAGACGGGTGATTGCATCGCTGGGTGGCTCGGTTCTTTGTGTGATGCTGTTTGAGAATCTATTCCGCG
>JAGBZE010000228.1 GCA_017628435.1 Akkermansia sp. | reverse complement strand
GCAATTACTGCCCGACCCCGAACCGAGTACTGCTAGACGAAGACTCATAACCCCCACAATCTACCTCATCCCCAGGCATTTGTCAAACCGATTCTCAAACTTCTGCGCATCACACTCGCCATTTACGGACAAGCCTAGAGCTTGACAGCTCAGGGTGATTTGGTAGAATATCGGCATCATGTTTCTCGCCATTATTCTGGGCTATGCCGTGGCGGCTATCTTTGCCTTATGCGGGCTGTTCAACAGCATTGCATACTGTGCAGGAGAAACGCCGAGCGATGCTTACCTCTATCTCACCGGGCTGGCTTCCGCAGCCACTCCGCTGGTCTATGCTGCGCTGCTGCTTCTGCTGATTCAGATTGCCACGCAGTTGGAGCGGCTCGCTATTCATACCGAGATATCTCTGCTCAAGGCTCATAGCAAGACAAAAACCGCCACCCCGAAACCCGGCAAGAACAAGGCTCACGGCACCGTCTACGTCCCCAAGTCCTCAGAACACCACACGAAGGATGAGGAGCCCCACTACTTCCTCACCTCGGAACCGGAGCCGTCACAAGAACAAGAAGAACCCGCTAAACAGGAAGCAATGCCGGACACCACACCGTCCGCCGGCGAGGGAAGACATTTCTTCAAAACTCACTGACCGCTCACTATGGCAGAAGGCGCCCTCAGCCCCGCGGAAATCTGCGCCGCGATGGTTCAGCAGCATACCGGCAAACACACCACCCCGGAGATGCTCCGCGCGGTGGCATCCGGTGCGTCCGGACGCAGCATTATGCGCGCTCACGGCGTTCTCGCCATTCACTGGACAGCAGACAGGGCAGACAACAACTCTTTCCTTCCCGCCGCCAAGGGACTGGCCGCAGCAGGCCTCCGGGTTCCCGCTATCCTGGCGGAACAAAAGCTGCCGAACGGTTGCGGAGCATGCCTGGTCGAAGACCTGGGCAGCTGCGACTTGCTCAGCCTGAAACATGCCCCCAGGGAAGAGAAGCTGAGCGCCTACCGCCGCGCACTCACCACGCTGCTGCCGCTGGGGCGTCTGAAACCCGACTGGGAGCTACAGCCTGCCTTTGATGCCGCTATGTACCGCTGGGAGCAGGAATACTTTGCAGAGCACTTGCTGGGGCACCACCTGGGCAGAGATGCCGCTGCATTCCTGCGCATACCCGCCCTGCAGCAAATGGCGAACTGGCTTGCAGAGCTGCCACGCGTGCCCGTGCACCGTGATTTCCAGAGTCAGAATATCATGCTACGGGGAGAAGAAGCCTGGCTGATTGATTTCCAAGGGATGCGAAACGGGCGCGTCGAGTACGACCTGGCATCCCTACTCTGCGACCCCTACATGGAGCTTACGGCAGATGAGCAGCAGGAGCTGCTGCAATACTGGGCAGAGCTGTCAGGGGCTGCTCCGGAGCCCGCCATCTACTCCGCCTGCGCCATGCAGCGTCTCATGCAGGCACTCGGTGCCTTCGCCAACATTGGCCACAACCTCGGTAAAACCTGGTACCTGGAGCGCATTCCTGCCGGGCTGAAAGCCCTGCGCCAGGTGGCGGAAAACACGCCTGAATATTCACCCGCACATTCCGTTGCGCAATGTCTTCTTTCGAACGTAAGATAAAGCCACGCCTCAGCATCAGCGGGCTTCTGTTCTGGGCTGCCATCATCATTGCCGCCTGGTTCATCAGCCGTGCCCATGTGAAGGACTACTGGTTCTACGATGCCCATGCCGACATCATGAAAGAAAGCCATGATCCGGGCGAACACATCCAGCTGTTATCCCCCGGGCAGGAGCCGGCCACCGCAGAAGTTATTGTTGAAAACCGTGAGCTTATTTGCCCGAAAGTCGGCATGGTGGAGCTCAACGATACAGCCTGCGCAGAAAACTTCGCCGCGCTGCCGCTTGGGCCGCAGGATTTCGCCGTTCTGCTGCATCGTCTGGCACAGTCCGGGGTATCTGATGTGGCAGTGTCCGCCCCCCTCACCTGGCAGCAGGAAACAGGGGATATGTCGCGCGAGATGTTCTGCCGCGTAATGGGCTCTTTCCCTCACGCCGTTGCCGGATTACGCGGGCGCACAGCAGCCCAGCCAGACTTCACCCCGATGGAGCTGAGAAACTCTGCCATACCACCGGAAAACGTGCAGGGAGATGCCCGCGGGCTCCCCATCGCTAATCGCCCCCTGCCCAATGGCCTGACGTCTACCCCGGATGCTCTTGCTGTGGTCTGGGCACCGGACTGGCTGCAGGATGAGCCACACACGCACAAGCCCTCCGCCATCGAGGGAATGTCATTCCCTCTGCTGGTTCGCTGGAATGGAGAGGTGATTCCCACGCTGCCTTTCCGCCTGGCACTCATGCGTCTGGGGCTCAAGCCCACAGATGTGCAGGTAAAACTTGGCGAGAGCATCACCTACGGGGGTATCACCCGCCCGCTGGATCGCCATGGGCGCACCAAGCTGAGTGAAGCCTCCGTGGTAAAGCTCCCGCTGCCGGAAGTCGTCAGCGGAACCGGCATCAAAGAACGGCTCGGCGAAAACAGCTGCGTAGTACTGGAGCAACCTGCCCCCGGGCAGAATACCCCTCAGCGTCTGGAGCGTCTCGCGCTCACGGTTTCTCAGCTCGCCGGAACGGAGAAAATCACCCATCACACATTCCCGCGTCTCATTGGTGGAGGCTATCGGGAAGAAGCCGTCATTCTGAACGACTGGGTGGACTACACCATCGCCATCAGCTCGTTGTTACTGGCGCTCTTCATCCTGCCACGCTTCCACTGGATTCTGCGCTGGCCGCTTCTGCTCGCCATGCCCTGCTGGCTGGTGCATGAAGCAGCCAAGGTGGCAACCACCATCTGGGTACCGCTTTCCTCTATGCTGATCTGCTGGCTGCTCTTCGCTATTGCCTGCAGTGCGCTCAAGCCGGTACGCCGTGGGCTGTTTGATAAGGTTCGCTGACCAGGGGGCGGTAGTAAAGTTTACGCCCGGGCCCATCTATCCACACCTCTACTCCGCGTAAACACTCCATCCCCAGTATCACCATGGGTGAGTTGCTGAACGACTGGCACACCGTCACATCTTGCAGGGTTAGCCTGCCCAGGCGAAACGTAGGTACTCGCAGCACCTCGATGACAAAATTCCCTCCAGCCGCCGGACTTTCTCCGTGAAAATACCCTACCCGGCAGCTCGGCGGCACACTGTTACGAAACTCCTTCCACAACTCACGGGGGATATACACCGCATGCGGTG
>JAGBZE010000227.1 GCA_017628435.1 Akkermansia sp. | reverse complement strand
GGGCCCGCGAGATATTACCTGTTTTATTTCTGCCCTTGCGGGCAGAGAGAATTTCTGCTGTCGCAGAGAGAATTTCGCCTGCGGCGAGAGAATTTCTGCTGGCGCAGAGAGAACTTCGCGGACGTTGTCCGCGAGATACCATATATCCAACGGCTTGTGGTACACCAGGGTCAATATCCATGGACCAATGCGGTTCGATGATACTGAACAAACCATGTAACCATGAAAACTGATCCAAGTAACCCGGGCAAGAAGGGCCAGATTGCCAAGCTGGGGGTATTCACGCTGGCCATGATTAACGTCTCCGCCATTGTGAGTCTGCGCGGCCTGCCGGCAGAAACAACCTATGGGCTGAGCTCTGCGTTCTATTATATATTCGCGGCTGTGTTCTTCCTGATTCCGGTTTCGCTGGTGGCGGCAGAGCTCACAACCGGCTGGCCGCAGAAGGGCGGTGTGTTCCGCTGGGTGGGCGAGGCTTTCGGCGCGCGCTGGGGCTTCCTGGCCATCTGGCTGCAGTGGATTCAGACCACCATCTGGTTTCCCACGGTGCTTACCTTTGCTGCGGTTTCGCTGGCATTCATGGGGCCGGATCAGAGCTGGGACCAGGCGCTGGCGTCCAATAATATCTATGTGCTCATTGTGGTTCTGGTGGTGTACTGGGTGGCCACGCTGCTGAATATGCGCGGCATGCAGACCAGCGGCGGCATCACCAAGTGGGGCGCCCTGCTGGGCACGGTGATTCCCGCTGCGCTGCTGGTGCTCATGGGACTGGTGTACTGGGGCAAGGGAAATCCCATCGATATCAGCATGAGTGCCCGCGATTTCATGCCGGACCTCTCCAATTTCAACAATATCGTGCTGGCGGCCAGTATCTTTCTCTTCTACGCCGGTATGGAGATGAGTGCTGTGCATGTGAAGGAATGCGAGAATCCCAGCCGTGACTATCCGCTGGCCATTGCCATTGCCTCCATCCTGACCGTCTGCATCTTTGTGTTCGGTACCCTGGCCATCGGCTTCATCATTCCGCATAACCAGATTACGCTGACACAGAGTCTTCTCATCGCCTTCAATGACCTCTTTGCATATTTCGAAGTCTCCTGGCTGGGGCCGATTATGGCGCTCTGCCTGGCATTCGGTGTGCTGGCTCAGGTGGTGGCCTGGGTGGGTGGCCCGTCCAAGGGCTTGCTGCAGGTTGGCTGTGCCGGGTATCTGCCGCGCTTCATGCAGCGCACCAACCGTGCCGGCGTGCAGGTGGGTATTCTGGTGGTGCAGGGCTGCATTGTCACGCTGCTCTCCGTGCTTTTCGTGGTGCTGCCCAGTGTGCAGACCGCGTACCAGATTATCTCACAGCTCACCATCCTGCTCTATCTCATCATGTATATGCTCATGTTCGCGGCAGCCATCTACCTGCGTTATCGTGAGCCCGATGTGCCGCGCTCCTTCCGCATTCCCTGCGGCAAGACCTTCGGCATGTGGATTATCGGCGGTCTGGGCCTGCTGGGCAGCCTGGTGGCCTTCCTCTTCAGCTTCATTCCTCCGGGGCAGATTCCCGTGGGCAGCCCGGCGGTGTATGTGGGCATCCTCATTGTGGGAACCATCATTTTTGCCGGCATTCCGTTGCTGATTTATGCCATGCGTAAGCCCTCCTGGGCGGATCCGAAGGCCGTGGCCGAGTTCGAACCCTTCTCGTGGGAAAGTAAGAAGGATTAAGGATTAAGGATTAATTTGCGGGCGGCGGTGTGGTGGACTGCCGCCCGCAGTTCTTTACAAAGCTTTCCCAGCTCTGCTCATAAATCCACGAATTGTGGTCGGAGGGGCGGAGTCGGGTGAACCCGTAGCGCTCGGAGAAGGCGCAGCCGTCTGCCGTCACGTTATCCGTGACCACCCCCACGCAGGGCAGGGTGGCATAGGGCTCTATGGCGGCCTGCAGCAGCTGCCGGGTAAGGCCCATCCTGCGGAAGCGGCAATCCACCAGGATGCAGCTCAGGAACATGTGCAGCGGCTGCTGGGTGATGGGTGCCACATGTTCCAGCTCCATGAAATGGTCGTTGAATTTTCCTGCCCGCAGGGCTTCATAAATGGCTGGCTGCACGGGGAAGAGATTCACGAATCCGGCCAGCTTTCCGTCCACCTCTGCTGCCACCGTGCTGTGCGGGTGCAGGTCATACCAGCTCCAGGATTCCTCTGCCGGGGTGATGAAATCGGCAGCGTAGAACTGCAGTTCCAGCGCTTCCATCTCTCGGAAATGCTGCAGGTTAAGCCGGGGAATGATGGTGGCGGACATGGCGGGAAATCAGGTGGGGGAGAGGGCGTGCACGCATTTTCTGCCGCGCCGCTGTGGGGTGTTGAAGTGCAGCTGGAGCGTGCATCCCCGGTCGGCAAGGTCGCGCATCAATGCCGGTGGTACATCGAGTGATGCAAAACCGTAATCTCCTATATAATTGCTGAGCCGGATCACACTATCTGCCGTGGCCGGGATGGCAGCAAGCAGTTCATCCTTCGTGTATAGGAGAGCCTGGTGCTTTGTCCATAGATGGGGATGAAGCCCCTGCGTGTTCAGGTGGCGGCGGATGCTGCCCGGCAGCCCGTTCTGCGGTTTTCCCGTTGTGCTGGAGGCGAGCAGGTAGTAGGATTCCCCAGCGTAGCGGGACTGGTCATTGCCGTTGGCCATGAGTGAGATACTCAGCCACACGCACGCCCGGGCAAATTGCTGCAGCAGTGCAGGCGGCACGCTGAGGGTGAAATCTGCCACCTGGAAATCGGCCATGATGCCCACGTCTATGCGCGCGGAGCTGCAGTCCCTCAGCAGCAGTCTGCGATTTTTCTCCAGAAAACGCTGCCATTCCGCAAAGGGGATGTCATCATTCTCTCCAAGGCTGCATTTGTACGAGGGAGAGATGAAGCCGCCGCGCTCCCGCTCCTCCAGCCACTCCACCCGGCGCAGCTGGGAGTCCTCCCGCAGGGAGTCGCAGTAGAAATAGATGGATGATTCGAAGTACATTAGGGAATATGGCGGATTGCGTTTCATTATAACGCGGTGTTCCGTGCAGACAAGTTGCGATTTCGTCACAAAGGAAGAAATTGCTTGACAAATTTCTGAAATTTCAGAAAATACACGCATGCAGCTGAGCGAGACGCAGATGAAATTCATCCGCCGGTGGGGCGATATGGGCACCCGCTGGGGGATTCCACGCTCCACGGCTATGCTGCATGGGCTGCTGTATGTGGCGCAGTCACCGCTGACGGCGGAGGAGATGTGCGAGCTGTTGCAGCTGGCGCGGTCAAATGTGAGCACCAGCCTGAAGGAACTTGAGGGTTACAACCTTATCTATCGCGAGTCGCGGGCTGGTGACCGCCGCAGTTTCTACCGGGCAGAGTCCGATGTGTGGGAAATGGCCCGCCGTATTCTGGAGGAACGCCGCCGCCGCGAGACAGCCGGGGCGGTGCAGGCTGTGGAGGAATGTCTGGATGCAGCCCGGGAGGCGGGGGATGAGCACACCGCCGCTCGCATGGAGGCTATGCAGGAACTGCTGCAGACTGCTGAGAATGTGGCCACTGCGGCCCAGCGCTACAATACCTCCGTGTTCCGACGCGCTGCACTCATGGGCAGCAAGGTTCTTGCACTTATCGCCAAAATCTAAAAATTTTAAAACAAGATTTCTCAAATTACAGAAATATGAAAACAATAGCTATAACTGGAGTATTGGGCTACAGTGGGCGATATGTGGCGGCAGAGGCTGCGCGGCGCGGGTGGCGCGTGGTGGGGCTTACGGATTCTGCTGGTCATCTGCCGAACCCGGAGGGGTACGAATTGCGTCCCATGCCCTGGAGCACGGAGGAAGATGTGCTGGCCGGGGTGGATGTGCTGATGAATACCTACTGGGTGCGCTTCAGTTACAAGGGGGCAGGGCATGCGCCCTTCAGCCATGTAATGGCCGTTGCGAACACGAAAAAGCTTTTAGCTGCAGCTCGGCAGAGCGGGGTGAGTCGCGTGGTGCATACGAGTATTACCCAGCCGGATGCCGCGAGCGAGCTTGCGTATTTCCGCGGCAAGGCAGAGTTGGAGGCCGATTTGCAGGGCAGCGGGCTGCCACACAGCATCCTGCGTCCGGCGATTCTGTTCGGCGATTCCGCAGATGAAAGCATCCTGCTCAACAATATGGCCTGGAGCCTGCGGCATCTGCCTGCCGTGGCAACCTTCGGGCTGGGGAATTACTGCCTGCAGCCGATTCATGTGCAGGATTTTGCCGAACTGGCTATGGATGAGGCGGAATCGGAGGCTCCTCATCGCATCATCAACGCAGTAGGGGCGGAAACATATAGCTTCCGGGATATGTGGAAACAGCTGGCCCGAGCCATGGGAATCTGGCGGCCGGTGCTGCCCGTGCCGGCTGAGCTGGGGTACCAGACAGCGCGTCTGCTGGGCCGCCTGGTGGGGGATGTGATGCTGACTCGTGAGGAAATTGTCGGCCTGAGCCAGAATCGCCTGGCCGTGCCCGGCCCCACAGTCGGCACCCGCCGCCTGAGCGACTGGATGCAGCAGCACGCCGCGGAGCTGGGCCGGCGTTACGCCAGTGAGCTTGCCCGCCGGCGGTGAGCTCCGGTAATCCCGACAGATGTGGACAATAAGAACCCGCCTCATATGAGGCGGGTTCCGCATAAACTCTGTTCAGCTTCCGGCGCGGGGATTAACCACGGTTCTTCAGCTGCGGGAAGAGGATGATATCGCGGATGGAGCTGGCACCGGTCATGAGCATGCAGAGGCGGTCGATACCGATACCGATACCACCGGCGCTGGGCATGCCGCTTTCCAGGGTTTCCACGAAATCGTAGTCAATCTTCTGGGTGTCCTCACCAGCCTGGTGCTGAAGGCGCTCCAGCTGCTCCACCGGGTCATTCTGCTCAGAATAACCGGGGCAGAGCTCCTGGCCGTTCATCACGAGCTCGAACACATCCACCACGCTGGGATCCTCGGGGTTAGCCTTGGCCAGGGGCACCAGGTCACGGGCCACGTGGCACACGAAGAGCGGGTTAGCCTGCTTCTCTTCGATAAGCTTCTCGTAAACCTGCTGGGTCACGTCGGTGTCGTTCAGGTCATCGCCAATCTGCACATGCAGCTCATTCTCAGCACGGGAGCGGCGCTGCTCGGGAGTGAGGTCGAACCAGTCAGCACCAGCCACTTCCTTCACCAGGTCATTGTAATCGGCGCGGCGCCAGGGGCGGGTCAGATCCACCGTCCAGCGCAGGTTGCCGTTGTCATCGTACTGGTCGAACTTCAGGGTGCCGAACACCTTCTCGGCCACCGTGCAAATCATCTCCTCCATCATGGTGGCCATGGTCTCGTAGTCGCCACCGGCCTCGTACACTTCCAGCACAGTGAATTCGGGGTTGTGGCGGCGGTCCACACCCTCGTTACGGAAATTGCGGTTCAGCTCGAACACCTTGGGGAAACCACCCACCAGCAGGCGCTTCAGGAAAAGCTCCGGTGCGATACGAAGCGTCACGGCCTTCTTCAGCGCGTTGTAGTAGGATTCAAAGGGCTTGGCAGAGGCACCACCGGCAATATCCTGGAGCATCGGGGTCTCCACCTCCAGGAATCCGCGGTTGATGAGGTACTGGCGGATTTCCTGCACAATGAGGGAACGCTTCACGAAGCGGTCTGCGCTTTCCTGGTTGCTCATCAGGTCCAGGTGGCGGCGGCGGTAGCGCATGTCCATATCGGCCAGGCCGTGGAACTTATCAGGCATGGGGCGCAGGGCCTTGGAAAGCACCTTGAACGAAGCCACGCGCACGGAGGGCTCGCCGGTGCGGGTGATGAAGGTCTCGCCTTCGATACCCACCCAGTCCCCACGCTCCAGGAGCTTCCAGAGAGCCCAGGCCTCGGGCTCCATGGACTTCTTGGTCAGCATGCACTGGATAGAGCCGCGCACATCGCTCACGCTGAAGAACTGAGTGTTACCCATATCGCGCAGAGCAGTGATACGGCCCAGGAATTTCACCTGTTTACCCTCCTCGAAATTTGCCTTGATTTCGCCCGCGTTCGTGGTCACATCGAATCGGCCACCATAGGGATTCACCCCAAGGTCGCGAATCTTGCCCACCTTCTCGCGGCGCACGGCAATCAGTTCCTCCTCAGAGGAACCCGGAGCGGTCATTGCAGGTTCATTTTCTGACATAGCGCGGGCATTATACGCCCTTTTTGCAGAATTACCAGCCTAAAAAGTGAATAATGAATAGTGAATAGTGAAAAAGTGAGGTTTTCGCGGGAAGAGAAAGCCCCCGCGCAGCCATTCAGGCGCACGGGGGGCTGGTTAAACTGTTTTCTATTATTCTCTTACTTCCTGCGGCGGCGCATGGCGAGCGCAGAAAGCGCCAGTAAGCTGAGGGTGGTGGTAGCAGG
>JAGBZE010000226.1 GCA_017628435.1 Akkermansia sp. | reverse complement strand
GGCAGTTCGCAGCCGATGAAGGGACCCATGGCGGCAATACCGCAGGCGGCCACGTTCACCGTGAGCTGGAAGACGATGAACTTCTGAATGTTGCGGTAGAGGGAGCGACCCCACTTGATGGCGCGGATGATGGAGGCGAAGGAGTCATCCAGCAGGATGATATCGGAGGCTTCCTTGGCCACGGAAGTGCCGGTGATGCCCATGGAAAGGCCCACGTCGGCATGGTTCAGGGCGGGGGCGTCATTCGTACCATCGCCGGTCACGGCGACCACGTGGCCCTTTTCCTGCAGGGCGTTCACCAGGCGCAGCTTGTCCATGGGCTTGGCGCGGGAAAGCACGCGGAGGTCGTTCACGCCGTCCAGCAGCTGCTGGTCGGTAAGCTGGCCGAACTGGTCGCCAGTGAGCACGGCACCCTGGGGCAGTTCGCCCTCCGGCAGCAGGCCGATTTCGCGGCCAATCTGGCAGGCTGTCTCGAAGTTGTCGCCGGTCACAATCTTGATGCCCACGCCAGCTTTGTGGCAGGAGGCCACGGCGGCGGGAACATCCGGGCGGACGGGGTCCTGAATGACGAAGCAGCCGAGCCAGGTGAGGCCGGTGCAGGCATCCTTCACGCCCTCGGCGGTATCGGCAGAGCCTTCCTTGTAGGCCAGGCCGAGCACGCGCATGGCCTTGCGCTGGGCGGTGCGGATGATGGTGAGCACCTCCTCGCGGGCGGCATCGGTAAGTTCACCGGCATAGGCGGTGGAGCACTTGGAGAGCACCACCTCAGGGGCACCCTTCAGGTAGATGACCTCCTTGCCAAGCACGGCGGATTTACCGCAGGTGGCCATGAACTTGTTCTGCGTGTGGAAGGGCAGCTGGGCAATGGTGCTGAACTTGCTGCGGGCATCGGCATAGGATACGCCCTTGTCGTTCAGGAATATGAGCATGGCGCCCTCGGTCACGTTGCCGAGCACCTTGCCGGCTTCATCGAGGTCGGCGGTGGAGTTGGCGGCCACGGCTTCGGTGAGCAGCGGGAAGATGGGGGCTGCGGTGCCCTGTTCGTTCACGCCGGGGAAGTTGGCTTCGCGCACGGTCATGAGGTTCATGGTGAGGGTGCCGGTCTTGTCGGAGCAGACCACAGTGGCAGCACCGATGGTTTCGCAGGCATCCATTTCGCGCACCAGGTTGTTCTGTTTGGCCATCTTGCGCATGCTGTAGGCCAGGCTGAGGGTTACACTCATGGGCAGACCTTCCGGCACAGATACCACGATGAGCGTGATGGCAATCATGAAGTAGGTCAGAATCTTATCTGCCGCAGCCTGGGGCATCCAGGAGGCCGGTTCGGTGGAAAGAATATCGCAGCCGATGAGGGCACCCAGTCCCAGGCCGAAGAGCACGGCACCGGTGATGATGCACTTGAGCCAGGGACGGAAGCCTTCTTCCTTCACCCAGGCGGGGGAGGGAATGCGCACCTTGGCGTAGCCCAGCAGGTCGCGCATCACGGGGTACCAGATCTTGAGCGTGGCGGCGGCAATGCCGGCAATGAGCACGCCAAAGAAGTACCACTGCGGGCAGGTCAGCACAAATTTGCCCAGCAGCGCATCATGCGCTACCAGGGAGACGAACAGGAGCAGGGCAATGGAGGTGCCTACCACGTTGATGGCCTGGGAAAGGCTTTCCAGCTGCAGATTCAGGGGAGACTTGGCGCCGGTCTCCTTGGTGGCGGCTTCGGCCACCTTGCCGATTTCGGTGTGGTCGCCCACCTTGGTGACGCAGATGATGCCGTGGCCATCGGTCACGAGGGTGCTGCGCAGCACCACGTTGCGAGGGTAGGCGCCGGGCAGTGTTTCCTCACCCTCGGAGGGAAGTTTGAGCACGGGCTCGGACTCACCGGTGAGGGAAGACTGGTTGACGCGCAGGGAAGAGGATTCGAGCACCACGCCATCGGCGGGCACTTCCACGCCTGTTTCCAGGGTGACGATATCGCCAACCACCAGTTCATTCTTGGGTACCATGGTGTGCTTGCCGTCGCGCAGCACGCGCACGGGGGTCACATCATTCACCTTGTTAAGGATATCGAACTCCTTGTTGGCGCGGTATTCGTTCACAAAGCCCACCGTGGTGGCCAGGAGCACGGCGCACATGATGCCGATACTTTCGATGGGGCTGTGCTCGCCGGGGGAAAGCAGCACGGGGATGAAGGAAATGACCGCCGCAGCAATGAGGATGACGATGAGCGGGTCGGCAAACTTGCGTGCCAGCTCCACCCACCACGGGTCGCGGCTGGGCGGGGTCATTTCGTTGCTGCCGTGCAGCCTGCGGCTTTCTTCAACCTGGGCAGTTGTAAGACCGGTATGGATATCGGTGTGAGTCTTCATATATCGGGTAGGCGATTATAGCGTTATGCCTATGAAAATGCAAGCATTAACAGATGAAAATAAACGGGAAAAGATACGCTCTGGAGATGTACCTTATAACCTTTCAGGTTTCCGCCAGTTTATCGCAACAGAGTTCCTAAAGCTGATTTACTGGGATTTTG
>JAGBZE010000225.1 GCA_017628435.1 Akkermansia sp. | reverse complement strand
GGCAAGAAGGCAGTAGTACCGGAAGCGGAGGGCATCGCCACTGAGAGTCAGAACGGCTTACCCGAAGGTGTGGAAGGCATGAGTGCGGCCGACATCCGCGAGCTGGGTGTCTGCTATGCAGAAGGCAAGAAAGGCCGAACCGTGAGTGAGGCAGATGCCATAGCACTGTACGAATATGCAGCCGAGAAAGGCGATGCCACAGCTGCACGCTGGATGGGGTGGCGCTACCGACAGGGGCGCGGTGTTCCCAAGAACGAAGAAACCGCCAACTACTATTTCAGCAAGGCCGCCGCAAAGGGTGACACAGCCGCCTACAAAGCCATGAAAGAGCTCGCACCCAAGCTCGTGGCCGGCAAAACGCTCACTTTCTCCTGCAATGACGAAAAAGTGGTCGGCTCCGCCGCGCAGAGGGACGAAAACACCTACGCTTTCCTGAAGCCGAATGATGAAGCCGCCTATGTTGTCACCTGGGCCAAGCACAACCAGGAAGCCAACACCACCCAGGCACCGGACGATAAGGACAGCACTAGCATAGCCGCCACATACACCCAAACCGGCAAAAACACGGCCACCGTCACCTATTCTTTCGAATTTTCACACGATGGAGGCAACATTTCCAACTGGTATGTGCGCACATTCGAGCTCATCTTCACCTCCCCCACGGAAGGAACGGCCACTTGTACCGTAACAGGAAAACCAACAACCATCTGGGCTGATAAAATCATCTATACTGGTACATTCAGTCTGGAATAACACACTCTCGCTGCTTGCAGCAACTTACTAACACCAAACACAATAGAAACAACTAATCATGGCAGTTACAGAAACAACAACGGAAAGCTGGGGCAGCCGCCTCGGTGGCTCCATTAAGGGAGTTGCCATCGGTGGTGCTCTCTTCATTGCAGGCATCCCCTTGCTTTTTTGGAACGAAGGTCGCGCTGTAAAGACAGCCAAGGCCCTCGAGGAAGGTGCATCTGTCTGTGTAAAGCTCCCCAACGCTGACACAGTCGACGCCACCATGGACGGCAAGCTGGTGCATGTTACCGGTACTGCCGTGACAGATGAACAGCTGGGCGATGACCTTTTCCCCGGCCTGAATCCCAAGGCTATCCGCCTGACCCGTAAGGTAGAATTCTACCAGTGGGTAGAGAATGAGAAGAAGGAAAAGAAGAAGAACGTAGGCGGCTCCGAGACAACCGTTACCACCTACACCTACTCCAAGAAGTGGGTCAGCAAGCCCGTGGATTCCTCCTCTTTCCGCGAGGCCGGACATGACAACCAGGTATTCTTCCCTGAAGCTTCGGATAGAACACTTGTTGCCGAAACCGCCCGTTACGGCGCATTTGAACTCACCGCCGACCAGATTAAGCGCATCTCCGGAGCCAAGCCCGTGGAGCTGAAGCCCGAGTACATTCCGGACACCCTGCAGGGCCGTGTCACCATCTCCGGCAATTATGCCTATGTGGGCTTCCCCGTAGGTGGCATGATGCCCGGCATGATGAACCGTATGACTCCCGCCCCCGGCATGATGCCCGGCGTAACGCCTCCCGGCATGGTGCAGACGGTTGCCACACAGCCGGTTCCCGCAGAAAGCATCGGTGCAGTACCGCAGACTTCCATGGGTGGTTTCGTAACAGTACCCACCATCCAGCCTAACCGCATGTCCGTGACGAATGTGGACGGTGTGCCCTTTGTCATCACCCCCGATGGTACCCCCACTCCGGTGATGGCCAACGGCATTTACTATGCCGGCAATCTGCATGGTATCACGGAAACTGTTCCGGGTAATGGTTTTGCCTACCCCGCTCCTTCCGTTGTGCAGTATGCCAACATCCCCGGTTATGGTTCTCTGCCTATCTTCACCATTGAGAACAAGACCTTCGTGCGTCTGGCTACCGGAGCTCTGGCACCCTATGTGCGCCAGACACCCAATGCCGGACAGATTATCGTGAACGGCACCCCCATCCCCGTGTCTGTGAGCACCACGGCAACCACGCCCGCACCGGCATACAACACCGCTCCCATGGTACAGCCTGCTGTGGCTCAGCCCGCAGTAATGCAGCCCGGCATGCCCCAGCCCGCAACAACTGTTGCTACCGGCACCATGCAGGGAACTGCCAACCCCGGCAATCCGCAGGTGGGTGATGTGCGTATCACCTGGACCATGATTCCCGCTGAAATGCCTGTGAGCATTGTTGCCGTGCAGACCGGCACCACCTTTGCCCCCTATGTGGCCAAGGATTCTGCCGCTGACGGCTACACCGTAGACCTGCTCGAAACCGGCACCAAGACCAAGGAAGAGATGTTCCAGAACGCTGAGGATGCCAACACCATGATGACCTGGATTCTCCGCATTGTGGGCTGGATCATGATGTACATGGGTCTTAAGATGGTTCTTCGTCCTCTCGAGGTTCTGGGTGATGTGCTGCCCATCTTGGGTGACATCATCGGCATCGGCACCGGTATTGTAGCCTTCCTCATCGCTACTCCCGTGGCGCTCATCACCATCGCTATCGCATGGCTGTTCTATCGCCCGATTCTGGGCATAGTACTGCTGGCCGCTGCTGGTGGTCTGCTTGTGCTGCTCATCAAGAAGAAAGCTGCCGCCAAGGCCGCCAAAGCAGCAGCCGCCCCTGCAGATGCTGCTGAGTAAAGAAGCTATCTGAACGCATCAACGGCGGGGTGCTGCGGCACCCCGCACTTTTCCTTTTTTATCAACTTCATCATTTTACCCCCCAACATGGCCACATTCCTCTCCCCTCTGTCTGTGTTGTTAGCCGGTGTTGCTGTCTGCTGCACCGCCTGTTCCTCCGTAAAAACAGGGCAGCCGGAGCTGGTCGCGCCCCCTGCCCTGGACTACTGTAACATCTGTCTCACCTGCATCAAGTCCGGAGAAAGCAGCGCTACCACCTACCTCATGGGAGAGCAAGCACCCATGCCCAAACTCAAGATTTTCGCCTATAAAGCCACCGGGAGTACGGCAGCGATTTCATTTGATGGCGTGGGGGATGGCAAAGCCGTCCATTTTAACGGTCAACTGCAGCTTACTGCCCAATCCGGCAACAGCTATACCTTCACACCGCAGGGAACGGTGGAAGGCTTTGAGGGCGAGTCAGAAAACAGATTTGCGGCAACCCCCGTTTCCCTTACTATTAACATCTTACCAGCACCTGCATTATGATTGTCTATGTCAATGAAACCTCGGTTCGCATCTTTGCTGGAGCCACTGCCATTGATGCCGTGCGACGCTACTGCACGGATGCAGGGCTGCCGCTCTGCGACGGTCCTTTTTACGATGCCTGGGGCAATGTGATTGCTGCTGACAGCCCCATGTGCGACGGACGACACATTTTCACCCATTCTCCCCAATAATTTCAACCACCTAACCACTACTGATGAAAAAATCCGTTTTCCTTTCCCTGCTGATTATGCTTGGCAGCGCATTTGCCGAGCAAGTTACCATTCTGGGGGTCAATGACATGCACGCCAATATCGACGGCATGCCCCAACTGGCCACCTGCGTGAAACAGGAGCGACTGAATAACCCCGGCTTACTGCTGATGGCTGCGGGCGACAGCCGAACCGGGAACCCCTATGTGGATAACGGCAACCGCCCGGGTATCCCGATGGTGACCCTCATGAACCATGTGGGTTTCGACCTCTCTACCTTCGGCAATCATGAGTTCGATTCCGGCACAGCAGCTCTCCGCGACTATGTCAATACGGCCGAGTTTGATTTTGTCTGCGCCAATATCTTCACCACGGATACGCAGGGCATCAATGTAAAGCCCTACAAAATTTTTGAGCGCAACGGCGTACGCATTGGCGTACTGGGGTTGGTTCAGGTCGGCGAGACAGGAATTCCTGATGCGCACCCCGACAAATGCAAGGGGCTGCAGTTTGCCTCCCCTTTTGATACCGCCGCCTGCTACAAGCACCTTCGTTCCTTCTGCGATGTGCTCATCGTTCTTACGCATTTGGGATTTGAGGACGATGTAAAGCTGGCACAGATGTTCCCGGAGGCCGACGCCATCATCGGCGGTCACAGCCACACCCGCGTGGAGAAAGAGCATCTGGTGAACGGGGTGCTCATTACCCAATCCGAAAATAAGCTCAAGTTCGTGACCCGACTTACCTTTGACGTAGAAAACGGAAAGGTCATCAGCAAGAAATCTGAGCTGCTTCCCCTGACAGACTTGCCGGACGATGCCGCAACAGAAGAACTGGTGGAGAAAACAAAATCCCTGCCTTTCTTCAAGCGACAGCTCACCACGGTCAAACGCAAGATTACCCGCCGGGAAAGTCTGGGCTGCATGATGGCAGATGCCATCAGTAACCGCGCCGTCACCGATATCGCCATTGTAAACCTCGGAGGTGTTCGGTTGGATGATTTCCCCGCCGGACCGCTCACCGTGGCAGATGTCTATCGTCTGGATCCCTTTGGTAATGCCATCATCCGCGCTACGCTGACCGGCAAGGAACTCATTGCCCTGATTGAAAGCATTCCGCAGGCAGACCACTATGGAGCCCCCTGTGTCTCCGGGATGACCTATAAGTGTGTGAAGCCCTCTGCGGAGCTCAAGCCCATGCGCGTGACAGAAGCCAAACTGGCAGACGGCACGCCTATTAACCCCGAAGCCCGCTACACCGTAGCCTATAATTCCTACATCGCCTCTGTGGCACCGGCCAAGCCGGCAGATGCAGGCATCGCCATCGACAGCGATGGCGCCGAATGCCTCATACGCTTCCTGGAAAAGAAGAAAGAAGTGGACTATGAGGACACTTCCCGCGTTGATGTAACCATTGCAGACTAAGCTTCACCCCCCTTCCCTCCATCATGAAAAAATCCATTATTCTTTCCCTTCTCAGCCTGCTCGGCACAGCCTTTGCAGAGCAGATTACCATTCTGGGCATCAATGACATGCACGCCAATGTGGATAGTATACCGCAGCTTACCACATGTGTGCAGCAGGAACGAGCAAAATCGCCGCAATTGCTCCTGCTCTCCGCCGGTGATAACCGCACCGGTAATCCCTATGTGGACTGTGGCGACCACCCCGGTGCCGCCATGATTCAGCTCATGAACCACATCGGCTTTGACCTGTCAACTCTCGGCAATCATGAGTTCGACGGCGGTGCTGCCGCCATGGCCTACTGCATCAACACTGCCGATTTCGAGTTTGTGAGCGCCAACGTCTTCCCCACGGACAAGCTCGGGGTCGACCTGAAGCCCTACAAGATTTTTGAACGCAACGGCGTGAGAATCGGTGTGCTGGGACTGCTGCAGGTGGATGCCTCCGGACGCCCGGATGCACACCCGGATCAGTGCAAGGGATTCAGCTTCATTCACCCGCTGGAGCTTGCTCCGCACTACCGCTACCTGCGCAGCCAGTGTGATATCCTCATCCTGCTCACCCACATCGGCTTTGAAAACGATGTGAAGCTGGCACAAATCTTCCCCGAGGCAGATGCCATCATCGGCGGCCACAGCCACACCCGCGTGGAGAACGGGCACATGGAGAACGGCGTGCTGGTCACGCAGACGCAGAACAAGCTCAAGTACATTACACGCCTTACTTTTGATGTGGAGGACGGCAAGGTGCTTTCCAAAAAAGCAGAATTGTTGCCGCTCAAGGAATACGAGGCAGATGCCAAGACCTCAGCCATGGTGGAGCAGCTCAAAAATCAACCCTTCTTCAAGCGCAGCCTCACCACGGTGAAGCGCGATATCACCCGCCGCGAGAGTATGGGCTGCATGATGGCAGATGCCATCCGCAACTGCGTGAAAACCGATATTGCCATTGTGAACATGGGCAACGTGCGTCTGGATTCCTTTGCTGCCGGCCAGCTTACCGTGGCAGATGTCTACAGCCTTGACCCCTTCGGCAATGATACCATCCGCATGACGGTGACCGGCGCGGAGCTCATCCGTGTGCTGGAAAACATCACCCAGAACGATGACCACGGCGCTCCCTGCGTCTCCGGCATGTGCTACAAAGCCGTATGGCCTGCCGGAGCCGACCGCATGCGCGTGACCTCCGCCAGCCTGGCAGACGGCACCCCGATTAACCCTGAAGGCCGCTATACACTGGCCATCAACTCCTACCTCTGCGCAACCACGGAGAACATGCCCGCTGACCCCGGTGTCTCCGCCCAGACAGATGGTGCCTCCTGCATGCTGAAATATCTTGAAACCAAGGATGAAATCGACTACGAAGGAGTATCCCGGGTAGAAGCTACCAAGGAATAAGTCACTCGAAAACTCACTAACCACTAACCCATACTCACATTATGAACAAATACACCTATATCGCACTGGCGCTCGCCCCCATGGCTTGCATGACTGTTCAGGCTTCCCCCGAAGTAACTGCTCAGGATACCATTAAATCCGCCATTACCCAGCTGAGCACCCAGCTCAGCGGTGCTCAGGATAAGGACCTGGCTACCGTGGTATCGGAAATTGCTTCCGTACTTTCCGGCTGCACCCCCGGCATTCTTCAGGCTCTTGAGCCGCTGACCAACGAACAGCGCATGGCTGTCGTTTCCGCCATCATGGAAAGCGAAGAAATGAATGCTCTTGCCATGGCTGCAGCACCGCTGGCTGAGGGTAAGGCTGCAACCGAGGTTATGCCCGCAGTTTCCGGTGAGGGCGACCCCATGGCCCTTGTTTCCACCCTTTCCTCCAAGACCAAGATTGAGACAGTTGACATCGTTGCCAACCTGCTCAAGATTGGTATTGCCCTGGGTCTTGATTCCCCCGCCATGCTGGAGTCATTCATGGGCTCCGATGATGAGGAGGAGGAAGCCCCCTGCGGCGAGTAACCGCCCATCATTTAACCCATGTCCTGCAGAGCAATACAGATAGCTGCACTGCTCGTCCCGTCCTCCCTGTGGGCGGCGGCTCCTGAGTCGCTTGCCGATAAGACCATCCGCATTTCTATGATAGATGCGGTGGTGGCGCGTGCAGATTTGCACAAGCCGGCAAAAGGCCCTTGGTATCGCTTGCAGGACATGGAGGATTTTGTGCTGGAGTTCCCTCAATCCAACACCTACATCGACGCGGCTGCCTATTGTCCGTACAAACCTGCCATGGTAACGGTGAATTACACCCGCCATACAGATAATAACGCCGAAGCGACCTTACAAAGCAAGGATTTTACGGTGCAAATTGCACTGAACTACACACGAGAGGATGCCGGTACTGCCACCATTGCCTGGCACGAAGCTGGCGATACCCGCTACTTCCGAAATGCAGCGTTTACCATAGAAAGCGATGCTAAGCGCCATGCCGGATTGGTACTTCCTATGGAGCAGATTGCCCGCGACCCTGAAATGTGGGATGACGGTCTGCAGGGGATTCTGACAGAAATTGAAAAGATGGTTCCGGGGAATGCCATCGAGCGCCTGTATACGAAGCGTCTGTGCACCCTCTTACCTCTGGTGATGATGACTTTTGACGCTTCTCACACCACCCCGGAATTCAAAGGAAATACTGCTTTGCATTATGCCTGCGGGCTAAGCCATGTAGAGCTGGTACGCTGGCTGGTGGAGCATGGGGCCGATCTACAGGCCTGCACCGATAATGGAACGGGTATCGATGCCTGCGTAAGCGGCAAAAATGCGGCTGCGATTAAAGCGATTCTGCGTGAAGCCCGCGCGTGGCGCGACTCGCCAAGGCATGGCGTGGAGATTGATGCTGCTGCCGCCTGCGAGGCCGCTTCCTGGCTGGATGAGGCCTTCAGTGGCAATGAGCTGGACTCGCCTGATT
>JAGBZE010000224.1 GCA_017628435.1 Akkermansia sp. | reverse complement strand
GATGCGTTGCGTATTCTCCGGAATGCCGGCATGCGTGTACCATCTGCGGGCTTTGATGAGGTAATGTTCCGTTACGTCCTCCGCTTGGAAATTGGGCAGATTCTTCCGCGCAGCAAACTCGCGGGGCCACCAGGTGGTGGCTCCGCCGGGCATGGCGGCGCGTACCCGCTGAAAGGGATTGAGCGGATTGAGCATCCCGACGTATTCCATAACCCAGGGAGTGTTGAAATCCCGCTCGTTGAACTCTATCATGTGCCACTCACCATCAATCCAGGCCTCTGCCCAGGTGTGGTTGCCTTCAATATGGTTCCAGGTGTGCACGCCCACGGCACGCGCCGGAATATCCACGGAACGCAAGGCGCACACCAGCAATATACTCTGGCCGGTGCAGGAAATCTTTTTCTCTGCCAGGGCCTCCAGCGCGTTCATGTTGTGCTTGCGGCGCTCTGTGGAATAGTAGGCCCCCGTCACGGCGCCGATGTTGGCGGCAATGTGCAACGCGGCTTCGCGCGCGTTGCGGCATCCCTTTACCATGGGCGGGAATATCTGGCTGAGGATGGGTCGCCAGTTGCAAGGCGTTTCATCCATGACCCGATCCGGCAGCACGGCAGCCTGCCGGATGTGCTCCGGCGCTGCCTGACTCCACGGAAAATCTGCCGCAGATAATACAGCGCTCAGAAAGAGAAATGCTGTGAGAATAAATCTCATACAACCTCACCATAGAGGGTGAATCCTGTGCATTCCGTGATGCGCACGGGAACCAGCGTGCCCACCTCGGCCGTGTTGCCCGGGATGATGACCGGCTTGTTCTGGGAGGTGCGGCCCTGGAGACGGTCCGGGTTGTTCTTGCTGGGGCCTTCCACAAGAATGGTCTGGCTGGTGCCCACCAGTGCCTGATTGCGGGCCACGGCGATGCGGTTCACGGTTTCCAGCAGGTCGTGGTTGCGCTCTTCCTTCACGCGCAGGCAAATCTGGTTGTCCATGGCGGCGGCTACGGTGTCGCGACGCGGGGAATACTGGAACACGAAGGCGTTATCGAACTGGATGCGCTCCACGGCGGCCTTGGTCTCGAGGTAGTCCTCGTGCGTTTCTCCCGGGAAGCCCACAATGATATCAGTGGTAATGGCCAGGTCCGGTCGTGCCTCGCGCATGGCCTCGCAGAGGCGCAGGTATTTCTCATTCTTGTACGGGCGGCGCATGAGCTGCAGAATGCGGTCGCTGCCGCTCTGCATGGGGAAATGGATGTGGCTGCACAGCTTGGGCAGGTAGGTGTAGGCGTTCACCAGGTCCTGGCGGAAACCGATGGGGTGCGGACTGGTGAAGCGGATGCGTTCCAGACCGTCCATGTCATTCAGCTTTTCCAGCAGTCGCACAAAGGCGCCGCGGCCATTGATGACTGGTTCGTCCTTACCGTAGCGGTTCACAATCTGCCCCAGCAGGGTGACTTCCTTTACCCCGCGCTCAACGAGCTCGCGGACTTCCTGCAGAATGTCTGCCTCCGGGCGGCTGCATTCGGAGCCACGGGTGCTGGGCACAATGCAGTAGGAGCAGCGCATCTCGCAACCCTGCATAATGGAGACGAATGCCGTGCAGTTGCCGGCAGGGGGCAGGTGGTCGCGGATGGCGTTCTGGAATCCCTCCTCCTGCTGCGTGGCACAGATGTGTGCGCCGCGACGGATGGGTTCAAAGTTCTGCTGCCCCAGCCGACTGCGCAGCAGTCGGTTGCACAGTTTGTATACATTGTGGTACTGCTGGGTGCCGGTTACAATATCCAGCCGGGGCACATCGCGGAAAAGGGAGGCAGCGCGGCTCTGGCACATGCAGCCCATGAATCCGTATACCACCCAGGGCTTGGCGGTGGGGCGGGCGCAGAGCAGCCCCATTTTGCCCAGTGCTTTCAGCTCAGCCTTTTCTCGTACAGAGCAGGTGTTGATGAGGATGACATCGGCCTCGGCCTCATCCTTGGTGAGCTCATAACCGCCGGACAGGAACATGCTGGCTACCTGTTCGGAGTCGCGCTCATTCATCTGGCAGCCGTAAGTTTTAATCAGTACACTGGGCATGCGTGTATGCTAACATAGCTGGCGGCAGATGAAAAGCCGAATTCAAGTCACCCGGCGGTAATGATTAAGGGTATGCGCAAATCGTGCTCCTCCGTGGGCAGAGCATCGTATATCTGCTCCTCAAAGGCGAGTGCCAGCACGCGTGCCCTGGTGCAGCGGGGGATAAAACGGTCGTAGTACCCACCGCCGTATCCCAAGCGGTCGCCCTGCCGGGAGAAAGCAACGCCCGGCACGATAAGTAGGTCAATATCCTCCGGTTTCACGGCAAGGGTGTGCGGGGCGGGTTCCGGGATATTCATGGCGCCCGGTTGCATGTCTCGCTCTGTGTCCTGTACGTGGCGGAACTCCAGCTGGTGTTCTGGCAGGCAGAGCGGAAAGACAAAACGGTGCAGGGGGAATTCCTGCAGTAGCGGAAGCAGGTTCACCTCATGCGGCAATGGCGCATAGATGGCCACGGTTTTCGGGTTGCCCTTCAGATAGGGGGCAAGTTTGCTGCACAGAACTGCTGAACGCAGTTGCGCCGGGTCGGCTGATGCTGCGGCCTTGAGCCGAACAAGTGCCTCCCGGCGCAGTGCTTTTTTGGATGAATCCGGCATTTATTCAGCGGCAGACGGATTGCGGCCGAAGAGGGCCAGCATGCGTCCGGTGTTTCCCTTTTCGACGCGGTAAGAGTAAAAGGTCTCCAGGTCAGCTGCGGTGTCGAGTCCACTGTCGGTGATGTTCTCTGGGGCAATGCCGGCTTCTACCAGCTCCTGCTTAATCATGGTGACGATATCCACTTCATAATGCGGGGGCCGGATGCAGGGTGAGATGACGGCGATGCAGTCCTTGGCAACTACTCCCAGAACCTTGTACATGGAGGTGAGAGTCTCGCCCACGATGTTCTGCAGTGTGCCTGCCTTGCCTGAGTGAATAAGAGCTCGGCTCTGGGTCACAGTATCGTAAATCCACACGGCTGCGCAGTCTGCTACGTAGATACCCAGACAGCAGTCAGCTTTGCCGCCGCAGTAGAGAGCATCCACTCCTTCCACAGGATAGGAACAACCGATATCGCCTACAAGGGCTGCCTTGTTGCCGTGTACCTGCTGAGCCCGGCGCAGCATCTTGGTGGCGATGCCTCCCTCTTTGAGCACGGCCTCGTGCGTGGGGGTAAGGGCGCTGATGACTGCCTGTCGATCCGTGCTGGTGGGTACACCGGGCACACGGGTGATGAAACGGGCGAAATTCTCAGGATAATCGTTGAGAACCTTCAGGTAATCTGGAGAATAGGTGTTCATATGATGAAAAGTTATCAGGCCTGCTTGCGGGCAGCGGCTGTGCGGCGGCTGATGACGCGGCGTGCTGTTCCCATGGGGGTGGTTGCGTCTTCGCGGGCCATCATCTGTGCCAGATCTGCAGCAATGTTGCTGCGCATCTGGGCCACAAGTGCACGGCCTTGTTCCGTTATGCGAACCATTATCTTACGACGGTCGGCTGCGGCGGTGTAACGCTTCAGGTGGCCAAGTTCCTGCAACTTATCAATCATGCCCGTGGCTGCAGCGGTTGAATGCCCCATCATCTTGGCTATGTTGCTCATGGAGAGGCATTCCTCCTCTGCGAGGTAGGCAAGAAGGAAAAATTGAGGGAAGGACACCTTACCTTTCGTCAGTTCCGGAGAGAGACGCAGAATGCAGCTACGCTGAGAGAAAAGGACGAAATCAGTGAGATTCTGTACGTCCTGCTCCTGCTGAAGTTCTGCGTGGTTGTTGTGACTTCTGGTCATAATCAGGTGGGCTGTTTCAGATACGATATTACGGCTTTGCTTAATTTTTGCAAGCCCAAAATTTCAGCCCTTCCTAACGGTTTTTGTCTGGTGGGTGTATGTGGGGGTGTGAAAATAAAAGGTATACCAGATATTGTGGTTTGTCTCAGTAAAAAAAGTTTTACCCCGAGTCGTAGTGTAGGGGTGAGTGAGGGTTATTGAGCTTCCTCCGGCGCGATGTGGAGAATCTGAATGATTTCCTGAGTCAGCAGTTTTTCCTGCTGCAAACGAGCAATGTGGTTGCGGATGGCTTTCCAGATTGTGTTGAAGGCATCCATGTGAGTCTGTACGGCCATATAGTCTTGCACCGTAGGTTCGGGAAGAGCCTTCTGTGCTTCGACCAACTTATCGCATTCCTGCTTCAGCTGCAGAAGCTGGGGAATGGCGGCGTGTGTAGAGGCCGCGTCCGTACAGGAATTGAGACAAAGCTCGGTGCGTGAAAGAAAGTCAAGGATTGTCGTGGTCATGTCCACATGATTACCCGGCACATCCTGAGCCTGTACATTATGACAGCAGAGCGCGAAACAGAGGGTAGTGAAAATATGTTTCATGGTATCAGCAGTGGGTTCTGTGTCCCTTTGTTCCAGTAAGTTTTACCGGGGTACCGCAGCCAGGGCAATTATAGCGCCAGAAGAACAGCAGGTGTAGGGCCGTGGTGAAATTGTACCCAAGGAGCGGGAGGTGGTGCACTGCGCGGTTTCGGTTATAATGGCTGAAACGGAAAATACGCATGTGACAGACCGGGCAGGTTGCACGACGAGCTATGCATATATACACCAGACACGGTACACCGAAGACTCCGGTTGCCAGTAGCGGCAAGGGAATCTGAGGCAAGTTATCCGTTGCCATCAGAATGGGGAATACTACAATGCTTACCACGGGTACGAGCAGGAATAGCGTGAAAAATGCCGCAGCGAGGGCAGTGAAAGGATGAGAACACCGAACTGGACTGTGCATGACAACGCGGTTATGTTTCTCTTTCTTTTTCGCTTTAGGATTGCCTGGGCGCTGTCCGTGTTGCTTATATCCAGTCGTTGGAGCCGCACTGCGAGTCCCGATAACTGGTTTTGTGGGGGATGGAGTATACGCTCCCTCCGATTTTACTGCAAGGATATCACTAATCCGGACTGCTGTCAGCGTAAATTCTTTGTCCGGAAAGAAAGTCTGAGCCTGCTGCAAGTCGCGAATCAGCTGCTGAACAGAGCATTTATCTAGCTGTTCAGGAGTGGTTATACCGCAGAGCGCGAGTTCTTCGCGCTCTTGCGGGGTTAATCGTTCATATGATTCCAGATTCATGACAGGCAGGCCGGTTGTTCTTAACTTAATGCACTGAGCATGGACTGCAACTGGGCGGTCTTAGCTTCCCATTCTACGAGTCGGGCTCGCTCCTGCTCCACAACAGCGGCGGGGGCACGATCCACGAAGGATGCATTGCTGAGCTTGGCCTGGCTCTTTGCAATCTCCTTGGCCATCTTTTCCAGTTCCTTGGTGATGCGGGTGCGCTCAGCCTCCACATCAACCAGACCTTCAAGCGGTAGGAAGAGTTCGCCAAGTGGGGTGAGGGCGGTCGGTGTGCCCTTGGGTGCCTCGTAGGCGGCATTTACTTCGGCGGTCTGAGCGCCAGCCAGCAGCGCCAGACGTGCGGCAAGGTCATCGTTAACAGGCAGAGCCGGCTTCAGCACGAACTTCACCTTGCGGTTGGTGGCCAGGTTGTATTCTGCTTTCAGATTACGGGCCTTGTTGGCGGTATCGTACAGGGCGGTGGCAGTGGCTCGAGCCTTGGAGATAGCGGTGCTGTCCAGACCGGCGAGCAGTGCATCTGCCTGGGGCAGGGCTGTGCTCATGAGAGGCTGGTTGTCTTTGGAGAAGCCGAGGCTTGCCCAGAGTTCTTCTGCAATATGCGGCATGATGGGCGCGAGCAGAGCCAGATAGTGGCGCAGCACAGTATCCATTGTGTACAGCGTGGCATTCTTCACTGCCGGGTCGCCGTCGCGCAGGTCGTTCTTCACAGCCTCCAGGAAGAGGGCGCAATATTCGTTCCAGAAGAAGGAATAGAGGGATTGCGTGTAGGTGTTGAACTCGTACTTGCTGAGGCCTTCTGCCACGGTGGCGTGCAGGTCCTTCAGCTTGGAGAGGATGTCGATGTGAACGGCGGTGAACTTCGGAGCCGGCTCAGTGCTTGCTGCTCCCTGCATCATACGGAAGCGGGCTGCATTGTACAGCTTGTTGGCGAAGTTCTTACCTTCTTCAATCTGCTTTTCGTCGAACTTGACGTCGGTACCGGTGGGGGAAATGCGCATCAGACCGAAACGCAGACCGTCGGCGCCGTACTTGGCAATGAGGTCGAGCGGGTCGGGGCTGTTGCCCAGGCTCTTGCTCATCTTGCGGCCCAGAAGGTCACGCACAATGGAGGTGAAGAATACGTTGCCGAAGGGCTTGCCGCCTGCACAGCGGTAGCCGGCCATAATCATGCGGGCCACCCAGAAGAAGATGATATCCGGGCCTGTTACCAGATCGCTGGTGGGGTAGAATTTAGCGAGGCATTCCTTGTCCATGGTGGAGAAGGGCCACAGCCAGCTGCTGAACCAGGTGTCCAGAGCATCTTCGTCCTGCACCCAGTTTTCCGGGTCAGCGGGGGGCTCTACACCCACGTAAATGTCACCGGCGGCGGCGTCTTCGGCGTCCAGCTTGGTGGCCTCCTGAAGCTCTGTGGCTTTCTCCTTGCGGTACCACACCGGGATGCGGTGGCCCCACCACAGCTGGCGGGAAATGCACCAGTCCTGGATACCTTCCAGCCAGTGGGCATAGGTCTTGGCCCAGTGGGCAGGACGGAACACGATATCGCCATTGGCCACAGCCTCGGCAGCCTCCTTCACGCAGGGGTACTTCAGGAACCACTGCATGCTCAGGCGCGGTTCAATCGGCACATCAGAACGCTGGGAGATACCCACGTTGTTCTCGTATTCCTCTACCTTCTCGAGCAGGCCCTTGGCCTCGATGAGTTCGATGGATTTTTCACGTGCCACAAACCGATCCAGACCGTGCAGCTCGGGGCAGCCCGGGCAATTGATGTGGCCATCAGCGGTCAGTACGTCGATAATCTCCAGGTTGTTCTTCATGCCCACCTCAAAGTCGGTGCGGTCATGAGCCGGGGTAATCTTGAGGGCGCCGGTACCGAAGTCGATTTCCACGTGGTCATCGGCAATAATCGGAATTTCAGCATCGCACAGCGGGCGGATGACGCTCTTGCCAATCAGGTGGGAGAAGCGGGGATCTTTCGGGTTAACCGCTACGGCCACGTCAGCCATGATGGTCTCGGGGCGGGTGGTGGAAACCAGAAGCTGACCGCTGCCGTCAGCCAGCTTGTAACGGATGGTATAAAGCTTGCTCTTGGAAGGAGTCATGATGACCTCTTCATCAGAAAGAGCGGTGAGGAGCACCGGATCCCAGTTTACCATGCGGTGACCACGGTAGATGAGCCCTTCGTTGAAAAGCTCGGTGAACACTCGGGCCACCTCGGGGGCGTACACGTCGTCCATGGTGAAGCGTTCGCGCTCCCAGTCGCATGAGCAGCCGAGTTTCTTGAGCTGATTGATGATGATGCCACCGTGCTTATCCTTCCACTCCCAGACCATGTTCACGAAATCTTCGCGCCCGACATCAAAGCGGGTGCGGGGCGGATTCTCCTTAGCAAGCTCTTTTTCCACACGGGCCTGTGTGGCGATGCCGGCGTGGTCGGTGCCGGGCAGCCAGAGAACTTCCTTGCCTTCCTGGCGGGCGCGGCGGGCAAGAATATCCTGAATTGTATTATTGAGCACGTGCCCCATGTGCAGCACACCCGTCACATTGGGCGGGGGGATTACGATACTGTAGGCAGGCTTGTCGGAGCTGGGGTCTGCATGGAAGCAACCCTCTGATATCCAACGGGTCTGCCATTTCTCTTCAACTAAAGTGGGTTCGTAAGCCTTGGGCAATTCAGTCATGACGGCGCGATTCTACTCCTTTTATCGGCATATATCAAGTATTTTCGCGTTACTGACACATGCTGGAGCCTTGACAGCAACAGGGGTTTACTGTATGCTCCATGGCCGACATGAAGTTAATGCGAAATGTTCTGTTTGCAACTCTTCTGGCGGCATTGTCTCTGAGTCAGGCTGTGGAGGTGGTACTGTGCGGAGGTGTGGCCCTTCGTTCCTGGGAGAACTTGCGTGGGCCATCTGCTCATGATAACTGGTGGGCGAACTTTGTTCGTGCTTCCACGGTGTATATTGATGCTGTGCAGGCAAAGGACCCTAAGAGGGATATTGTGTGGATTGTCTTCCGTCCGTCATATATCACCCGCGGCAAGGAAAACCAGATAGACTATATTTCCCGCATTCGTGAAACAGCGGCTAAGCGCAAGGTGCGACTCAAGCTGGTGGATACGGCAGAGGCCGCCTACCAGGCCATTAACAAGGCTCCCCGCAATAAAAAGGACAAGGTGACGGCCTTCTATTACTTCGGTCATAGCAATCCCCATGCGTTCATGCTGGATTATAGCAACTCGGTCATGGCTGCATCCACCGCATGGATGCATGAAAAGGATCTTGCCACCAAAATTGATAAGAACATTTTTTCTCCTGATGCCGAATGCTGGAGCTATGGCTGCTACACTGGCCGCAGCATGAGTCGCTACTGGAAGGAGGCCTTCGGGGTGCCTATGTGGGGTAACACGGAATCAACCCGTTATCAGCCGGTGGGCGAGGGTAAACTGCCAGCCGGTGCTGGCAAATGGGTGCAGTGATGCAACTTTGATTTTGATGATAAAAAAGAAACAGGTCTTTTAAACCTGCTTCCTTTTTGTATCAGCTCTTGCGCTTGCGGGTGTTTCGCTTCTTTGGAGCCGGGGCATCTGCCTCGAAGGCAATGCCGGAACCTTCCTCGCTCCGGACGGCCCGGCTCATGCAGCCAGCAGCCAGCTCCCCGCGAAGGATTGCCTCTGCAATGGGGTCTTCGAGCATGCGCTCAATGGCGCGGCGCATCGGGCGGGCTCCGTACTGGGGATCATACCCCCTGTCCACCAGCATGCTGATGACATCCTGGCTGAGCGTAAGGGTAATCTGTTTGTCGGCCAGTCGGCGGATGAGCTTCCGGGCTTCCAATTCCACAATCTTCTCCAGATCGGGACGATCAAGCATGCGGAAGACAATCAGCTCGTCGAAGCGGTTGATGAATTCCGGGCGGAAGTGTTTTTTTGCAGCCTCGGTGATTTTTTCCTTCATGCTGTCGAAGTCAGCCGTTTCACTGCTGGCGGCTCCGAATCCCATGGTGCTCTGCTGGCTGGCCAGGCTGGCACCCACGTTGGATGTAAGGATGATGATGGTGTTGCTGAAGTTGACCTTGCGCCCCATGGAGTCGGTCATGCAACCTTCTTCCAGCACTTGCAACAGAAGGTTCATCACATCCGGATGTGCCTT
>JAGBZE010000223.1 GCA_017628435.1 Akkermansia sp. | reverse complement strand
GGTGTGACCGGCATTGCTGCCGCCCTGGCTTCGCACGACGATGTCGGCGGTCTCTGTAAGGAAGTCGATTACCTTACCCTTGCCTTCATCTCCCCACTGGGAGCCAATGACTAGTGTGTTCATGTCGGAAATGTTTTATTTTGCAGCGTTAATCATATCGATGAATGTGCCGAACGTGCGGCCATTCACTGCGGCGGGAGTGTATTCAAGGCCTGCAGCCTTATGCTCGCGGCTCAGAATGCCGTTTACGCTGTCGTCGTTGAGGTTGAGGTGCGTCACCTCTACGCCTGCGGGCAGGGAATCAGCAGCCAGAACAAAGTTCTGATTGGGAGCTGTGATTTCTACCTTGCCGGTGGCAAGATTCTTAGAGGGCTGGTTTGCGCCGCGGTGGCCGAACTTGAGCTGGCTGGTGCTGCCGCCGAGAGCAAGACCAAGCACTTCCATGCCCAGACCAAGGCCGAAGATAGGCAGCTTGCCAAGCAGTTCCTTAACGGTGCTAATGACACCACTGAGTGCAGCGGGGTCGCCAGGTCCACTGGAAAGGAAGAGGCCGGCAGGATTCATGGAAAGAATCTCGTCAGCGGTGGTGGTGGCGGGAACAACGGTCACTTCACAGCCGTCCTGGCGGAGAGCGCGGAGCGTGCTGTTCTTGATGCCGAGGTCAATGGCAACAACTTTGCAGGTAACCGGGGCCAGTTCGCCATAGTTGCTCATGTCGCCAGCGGTCTTGTTCGGCAGCTTCCACGGGCGAGATTCACCGTTCCAGGTGTAGACCTGCTTGGTGGAAATGGTGGCGGCTAGGTCCGCGCCGGCAAGAGCAGTAGCGGTTTTGGCTTGCGCAATGGCCTGCTCAGCAGAAAGTTCTGTGGTGACGCAAGCACGCATGCTGCCGTTGGTGCGCAGGTAGCGTGCAAGCTTACGAGTATCAACACCTTCAATGCCGGGGGTGTTGTGCTTCTTGAGCCAGTCGCCCATGGCGCAGTCGGCTCGCCAGCTGGAATGAAGATTGGAAAGCTCGCCGATGATAACGGCTGCGGCCTGGGGAGCCGGGCTTTCGTTGTCTTCCTCCACGATGCCATAGTTGCCGATAAGGGAGTAGGTCATGCCCAGAATCTGACCGTTGTGTGCAGGGTCGGTTATGATTTCCTGGTAGCCCATTACGGCTGTGTTAAAGCAAGCTTCACCCGTAACTGTTCCCGTGGCACCGATGGAGGTGCCCTCAAAAATGGTGCCGTCTTCTAATGCCAGAATTGCTTTCATGAGTTAATTTAAGCCGTGGCATTATACTGGCTGCTCAAGGAAATAGCAAGGCAATAATCAATCATATAGCAATTTAATGCACGCGCGTATGCGTGTAATCATAGTTGGAAGATGAAAAATTCGTCATTTTAATCAAGATGGCTTGCATTTGTGGCTCCGTTGTGTTTATAATGTCTCATCAGGAGAGAACCTTTCAGACACAGGCTCCGTATAATAAACCAATAACCATTCTGCAAATTATGGAAAACGAAGAAATTAAAGAGACTCCCGTTCCTGCACCGGCTCCGACGGCTGATGCTTGTGATCGCCTTAATGCTGCTCGTAAGTATGCTTGTGAGCAGTATGAGAAGCTTCGTCGCGCTGCTGCTGAGCAGATGGAACAGGTTCGCGGATATGCTGATCAGGCTCGCACTCAGATTAATGAAGGGTGGGGTAAGGCTCGCGTTCAGATGAATGAGGGTTGGGATAAGGCTCGCACCCAGGTAAATGAAGGGTGGGATAAGACTTGTGAGGCTGCAAAGGAATACCACAAGGCAGGTGAGGCTTATGTGAAGGAGAATCCCACGGGTAGCATTCTTGGTGCTCTGGGGGTGGGTGTTCTCATCGGCCTTCTTCTCGGCTCTCGCCGATAACGAGAAACTATACGACTCTGCGTTATATTGAGTTGCCATGCTCTCTTTGTTCAGAGGTAAGGAACGCGTGTCTGCGTTGCGGGACGAGGCTGCTGCCGTTGTGCGGCAGTCTTGTGCGGTTGCGCAGCGCGCAGCAGAGCACGCGGGTGCTCTGGGTTCACTCTTATCCGCAGAGGTGAAGGAATATGCCGTGCATCAGGTTCAGCGCCTGGTCATGGTTGTTGTGGCAGTTGTCTTGCTGCTTGGGGCATACGGCGTGTTGTGTGCCTTGTTGGCTGTGTTGCTGGGATACTATGTTGGCCTTGCCTGGGCATTGGCTGTAGTTGTATGCCTTAATGCAGTGGTGGCGGGTGTGCTGCTGTACCGGGTCCGGAAAATGGCCGGCAAGAAATTGGCTCCTGCTACAGCGGAGGAGCTTAAGAATGATTGGGAATGTCTCAAATTACTTTGCGAGAAAAACAGCAAGCCCTGATGCGTGTTGCCGCCAGCCGCGTTGCTGTGCTTGATTCTGTGACATCTGCTAAGGAGCATGCCTCAAGTTGTGTACGTGCCTTGCCGATATCTCCGGCGGTGTTGATGCGGGCTGGCGCTGTTGCTGGTGCGGCTGCCTCTGTGGTGGGAGCGGTTGTTGGTTTGCGAAATCGCAGAAATCGGGCTGAAAAGAGTGTGTCGAAATTGTCTGCACATTCTGCATTGTCTGCATTGGTTCAGGTCTTGCTTCCGGTGATTCTTCCACGTGTACAACGGTATATTCTGGAGCGTACAGAAAAAGACCGTACGCTCCATTTCTAATAATTAGCTTATTGTGTATGAAAAAAGTATTTGTCTCAGGTGCTTTTAATGTACTTCATGCAGGACATGTTCTTTTCTTCAAACAGGCAAGAGCACTGGGAGATTATTTGATTGTATCGTATCCGTCTTCTGATTTACTGTGGCGTTTGTACGATAAGAAGTCAGTATTGGAGGATGCTGATAAACGAGCAGTCATAAGTTCTCTCTCCATGGTGGATGAAGTTGTTGAATCAACGGATGAGGATTTGGCGCTTTCTTTTCGCTCAGCGTTTATGCAGGTTAAACCTGATATCCTGGCAGTGACAACGGATGATCAGTTTATTGAGGAAAAACGTCGATTCTGTGCAGAACAGGGGGCTGAGTTTGTGGTGCTTGAAAAATTGTTGCCTGAGGCTCATCGGATAAGCAGCACTCAGCTTCTTTCTCGGGCAAAAGCACCCGCTCATGCTCCTCTTCGTGTGGATTTTGCTGGTGGCTGGCTTGATGTCCCGGAAAATGCTATTCCTGGGGAGTATATTGTCAATTGCTCTGTCTCGCCGACCGTTTCTCTGAAGGAGTGGTTGTATCGCCAGGGCGCCGGACTTGGAGGAAGCGGTGGGTGGAGTGTATTGAATGGCTGGGATCCGGTCGCGTCAGAACTTGGTTTGGGCGTTGGCTGGCAGGATCCGGCTGTGATTGCTGAGACCGGTGCCTGCGTATGGAAATCCGGTCCGAAGCCTGTTTTGGATTTTAAGAATACCGGTTCATTCCTGAAGGGGTGCATGGCTGTATACGATACTCGTGTGAAACATTACACTCCCGGTTTTGCTGGTTATGAGCGCTCTTTCGAGCGTATAGCCAAGGCTGCCCGTATTGCTCGCCTGGGGGTGCAGCAGCAGGATGTCGCAGTTCTTGCTGTAGCTGTGCAGATGAGTTACCAGCTCCAGCTGGAGGAGGGGATGCAACCGTTGCCGGATATAGCTGGTCAGCTTGCTCATAAGTATTGTGGAGGTGGCCATGGTGGCTACGCTTTGTACCTGTACGAGAATGAGGCGCAGCGTAATGCTGCAGTAGATGCCTGTGAGGATCTGTACCCGGTAGAGCCTTATTGCCGTACATTCGGTAAGGATGAACAGGTACAGTGGGAACCTCGTTTCCTGGAGAGACTGAGGAAGCGTGGGGTTATTAAGTAATCATAAATCTTTTTTTATATGCCTAAAGTTTTTGTTTCCGGGTGTTTTGATGTGCTTCATAGTGGCCATATCGCCTTTCTTGAAGAGGCTGCCAGCTATGGTGATGTTTACGTATCTATCGGTTCGGATGCTACAGTGATGGCACTGAAGAATCGCAAAACGATGTATTCCGAAGAAGAGCGTAGGTACATGCTGGAGGCTATTCGTTTTGTAAAAAGGTGTACATTGGACCGGATACCGGGAAAATTTTGGATTTTGCTCCGCTTCTGGATGAGGTGAAGCCGGATATTTTCTTTGTGAATTCGGATGGTACGAGTGATGAGAAGAAAGCCTTTGTTGAAGCGAAGGGACTTCGCTATGTGACGAGCTCTCGCATTCCTCATGCCAATTTACCGGAGCGCTCTACAACGAGTATTCGTCAGATTATTGGAAAATGAAGGCGTCTCAAATTACGTATCATGTAGGTGAAAAGGGCTCCCGACCATGGGGCGAGTGGCAGGTGCTGGATTTGCAGTCGCACGTTGTGGTCAAGAAATTGCTCGTTTACCCTGGTGG
>JAGBZE010000222.1 GCA_017628435.1 Akkermansia sp. | reverse complement strand
GCTGTCGTAGTATTTGGGAGAGGCGAGCTTCACCGTCTTCAGGCAGAGCTCAGCGCTGGTGCCGCCCACGACGAAAGCAACGTGGTAGGGCGGGCAGGCAGCCGTGCCCAGGGTGCTCATCTTCTCGACCATGAACTTCTTGAGCGAGGTGGGGTTGAGCAGAGCCTTCGTTTCCTGATAGAGGTAGGTCTTGTTGGCAGAGCCGCCGCCCTTGGCGATGAAGAGGAAACTGTACTCCATGCCGTGATCGGTGGCAAAGAGGTCAATCTGAGCGGGCAGGTTGGTGCGGGTGTTGATTTCCTTGTACATATCCAGCGCCACGTTCTGGGAGTAGCGCAGGTTGTTCTTGGTGTAGCAATCATATGCGCCGCGGGAGATGTACTCGGCATCGTTGTAGCCGGTCCACACCTGCTGGCCCTTCTTGCCAAGGCAGATGGCGGTGCCGGTGTCCTGGCAGAGGGGGAGCACGCCCTGAGCGGCCACTTCAGCGTTGCGCAGCATGGTCAGAGCCACGCTTTTATCATTCTCGGAAGAAGTGGGGTCAAGCAGAATGTCCTGCACCATCTTAAGGTGCTCCGGACGCAAATAGAAAGCCACATCGTGCCAGGCGGTCTCTGCCAGCAGACGCAGACCTTCAGCCTCGACCTTGAGGATGGGCTTGCCTTCAAACTCACTCACGCTCACATAATCCTTGGTGAGCAGACGATACTTCGTCGTGTCTTCCCCCATGGGGAACATTTCCTGGTAGACAAAAGGAGGTGTTGCCATAACGGGGACATTATACTCTCCCGTGTATGATATTTCCAGCCTAAAATAGCGAAAAAAAGTCAGTCGGGGTTCTGTTTCTTGGTTGCATTGCGGACTGCTTTCTGCTATTTTTGATAGAGCATACTACTGACATGAAACTGCATCTTCCCCTTTCTCTCCGGCGCTCTCTTGTTGCAATTCTTGCCGCTGTAGCTGTTGTCCCCGCCTGGGCTGGTGTGCTCACGAGCGATGTTGACCAGGTTATCTACGCTGATTTTGGTCAGAACAGAGGCCGTTACAGCGTCTCGAATGTGAATGCGCTGCTCAATGAACTGAACAAGGACGGGGTGTACATCCATTATAACAATGGGCAGGATGCATATAAGCTGGAGCACGGGATGATTTCCTTCGAAAGCCGCCAGGAATCCGGCGGCTCCAGCGCCGCGATTAACCACAATTTCATCGCGACGGTAGAACATGTAGGTGTTCAGAATCCATATTTTTCATTTATAGAACTGGGCGGAACATCTCATGCTATTCAATATAACTCAATTGAGTATCCTGGCACTCAGTTTGTTCATGACGATAGCGGTCGCGATTTTAAAGTAAGTCGCTTGAGCAAAATCGTGACAGATGTGACTACGTCCGGCGTGTATTCATCTCAGAAACTAGCCAGTTCAAATCTGGCTGGCGAGTACCTTTATCATTCCGGCGGCGGTGCTACTTATGTATATAACCCCAATACGGGTAGCTATGAAACCATAGATAGTCAGAAATCTGGCCTTCATGCAACCGATGGTCATTTTCTTGCCGGTGCTGTGCAAAAGATTGATAGTGTCGGAGGTAATATCAATGGCGGTTACTGGGTATATCACAATGTGACGTATTGGGACACAAGCACGGACCCGTTGCCTTTTGGCTCTCGAAATGGCGATTCTGGCAGCCCGGTATGGGTGTGGGATGCCGATGCCGGCGAGTACAAATATTTTGCGGCCGTTTCCCAATGGGGTGCCGATATTACATATGCTGTATCCGACGGCAATTTGAAATACATCGAAGATACAACCTCTTCATATAACAAGACGGTAGAGACCAGTTCCGAGAGTATTCAGATTGGAGCAACGGCAAAAACGGATACTACTATATCGCAGGGCTCTGTTTCTACTACACTCTGGCAGGGGCAGGTATCTGACAGCAGTGGTGTATTGGCTGTTTTTAACGGAGTCGAGCAAGGGAAGAGCACCTGGAATGACATGGCGGAAATCCGCGATGTAGATAACTGGTATGCCCTTACGCAGAATTATCTGAACGCGCAGCAGAATAACAAGACAGAGGGTAAGCTGGACTATGCCGACCTGTTCATGACCGATAACCTGGTGTTCAACGCCAAGGATAGAAAGAATTATACCGTTGAGGTTGATTCTGTCGTTGATACCGGCATCGGCTACACTGAATTCACCAAGGGTAATCAGAGCTCGGCATGCTACACGATTTCCGGTAGTGGCTATCTGGATTCTGCCGGTTATATCATCGGCGAGGATGTGGAGGTGCACCTGCAGTTGCTCAGCTCCGATAAAACCCGCGAAGTGCGTAAAATCGGCGATGGCACACTGTACATTGACGGCACAGGGAAGAATGATATCATGCTGAATCTGGGCGGTAAGGGAAAGACTATCCTGAACCAGAGCGAAGGCTATGCTGCCTACAATGTGCTTGCGAACAATGGTGCTACGGTTGTGCTGGAAGGCGGTGTTTCCCAGATTAAGCGTGATTTCACCTTCGGTAATGGTGGCGGCACGCTGGATTTTCATGGGCATAGCTGGACCGAGGGGGATGAGGGCAATTTCAGCATGAAAGCTCTTACCCAGGATGCGGTGATTGCCAACTCCAAGAAAAACAGCAGCTCGCAAGTCACCTTTACCGCTGGCGGCACCTATCTTGGTTCCTTCCAGGACGATAAATCAGCGGATGCATCCCTCAAGGTCATTTATGCCGGAGATGGTACGTGGACACTCAATAGCATTCACACTAAACTGGAGCATGCCGACAGC
>JAGBZE010000221.1 GCA_017628435.1 Akkermansia sp. | reverse complement strand
GAGCTGGCAACGTGATTTTTCTTGATGAGGGCTCCGAGTCCTTTTCCTAATGCTTGTTTGGCCATATGGTTGTGCTTCTTTCTCTGCCGGTTGAGTTTCGTAAAAAGGTGCGGGCTATTCTAGCTGATTTGCAGATGATTGGCAACACCTTTTTTCGGCTTCTTTTGGCTTTTTAGTGTCTTGAATTGAAGACGAAGAAACGGAGCACCCGGTGGAGCGCTCCGTTTCGGTAGAAAAAATTGACGTTTCTGCTGTTAGCCACGGAATTTTGCCTTCTGGTGCTGCCAGATGGCGAATGCTGCACACAGTACGTTGGGCAGCCAGAGCACGATATAGGGGGTGATGCCGCCGGATTTGCGCGACAGCTCACAGAATACCAGGGCCATGAAGTACACGGCCGCCACCAGAATGCCGATGGCGAAACCGGTGGAGGTATCACGGCGGCGGGCTGTGATGGCCAGCGGTACCCCGATGAGGGAGAAGACGATGCAGGCGCAGGCAAAAGAGGCGCGCTGCACTCCCTCTGTGCGGAAGGCTCGGGTATTTTTCTTATCCATCTGCCCCATGAAGGTAACGGCATCCTTGCGGGTCTCTGCCCAGAGGCGGGAAGCGCAGGGGAAGGGCTTGGTACGGTTTGCAGCAGCTTCGCATTTCTGGATAGTGGCGGTGTTCACTCCTTCGAGGATAGCCAGCTGGCTCAGAACATCGCTGATTTCTGTATTGGTGAAGCGATTGGGCTTGAACTTGCGCGTGGTGCGGATGGGGATGTGAACACGCATGGGCATGCTCTTGATGATGGGCAGGTCTGTCACATTGCCGCGAGTGCGTTCCATGGTGGCATTGCGCAGCGTAAGCATCAGAATGCGGCTCTTGAGATCGAACTCACCAATGCGGGCGGCTTCTGCGTGGATGGCGTCGAAATCTGCGCCCATGGCGTTGCCGGCATCTTCTGCCGGGTAGATGTGTACGCCCAGCAGGTCGTCACCGCTGCGTTGTTCGATGTATATCTGCACCTTGTCCAGTTTGGTGGCATCCTGGCTGGAGTTGAGCAGGTTGCGGGGGTTATCCATGGCGGCTTTAACCACCAGCTCCGTCATGGCCTGTTTGCCCTTGGGGGCTACCTCGATATTGATATAGTAACAGAGGAAAGACAGAGCAATGCCCATGCCGATAGCCGGGGCACTCAGGCGCCAGAGGCTCAGCCCTGCCATTCGCATGGAGGTCAGCTCATTGTCCGCTGCCAGTCGTCCATAGACCAGCAATACAGCCGTGAGGAAGCCCCAGGGAACCGAGAAGGTGAGAGAGAAGGGGATAACCTGCAAAATGAAGTCGATGACAATGGTGGGAGGCGCACCGCTTTCTACCAGCAGCGAGTGCAGTTCCTTGAAAAGCTGCCCCAGCAGCAGAAGCATCGTCAGCGACAATACCCCGAGAAAGGTAATGGTAATCAGTTGGCGGAGTATGTAGCGATCCAGCGTTTTCATGTAGGCTGCCAACATTCTAGCAGATTTGCGCCCTTTTGCAAACAGGAAATGACGGAAATCCGTAATTTCTCACCTCTTCTCTATCTGGTATTGCGTAATTAGCTTGCTCTGGGTCTGTTTTCCGCTTGCAATCCCGGCTCAGAGATAGTAACATACGGTCATGTCTCTGCTCGAACTTCTCAGTGCTCTGTTTGAGATTGCAGTGCTCTGGGTGCTCTTCTATCAACTCTATCGCGCTATCAAGGATTCTCGCGCTGCCGCTATTCTGGTGGGGTTGATTGCCACCGTCATTGTTGGTTATATCTTGTTGGAACTGACTCACGCTGTGGTGCTTCAGCATCTTTCTGGCTTGATTATCGGCCCTGGTACTCTGCTGGTCGTGCTTTTTCAGCCGGAAGTGCGTTCCGGTCTGGCTAAGTTCGGGTCTAACAAGATTATCCGCCGTCTGCTCAGTCAGCGTGAGGAAAACCGGGATTTTGTGTCGGCTGTCTGTGAGTCTGTTTCCTACCTGGTGAGCAAGCGATACGGCGCACTTATCGCTATTTGTCGCAATAATAACCTGCAGGAGTATACCGCCACCGGCACAGAGCTGGATGCCTGCTTTACCCGAGAGCTGATTGGCACGATTTTCATGCCTAAGACGTTGTTGCATGATGGAGCTGTGATTGTGAACGGAGACCGTATTGTGTGTGCCGCCGCTATTCTGCCGGTTTCTAACCGTGAGCTGAAAGACCGCAGCATGGGGTTGCGGCATCGCGCCGGTATCGGTCTGGCGGAGGCTTCGGATGCGGTGGTTATCATCGTGTCGGAAGAGACAGGCTCCATTTCGCTGGCTGTTGGCGGTGAGGTGAAGCGCGACCTGAGCCTGGAGCTGCTTTCTAAACGTCTAATCCAACTTCTGTATTCTCATGCAACGCAGGAACATCATACGCAGTCTGCTGCTTAATAACTGGAAACCCAAGCTGATTTGCCTGGTTTGTGCCGTGGTGGTGTGGTTGCTGGTGAACCACCTGCTGGTGCGTGGCGATAGCCCGGAGTGGGATATCGATGATATCCGTATTACCACCCCGGAATAAACGCAGTTAAGAAATCATGAGCCATTATTTCATTACCGGTACAGATGCCGGCGTGGGCAAGACCCACGTTATCTGCGCGCTGCTGCGCGATTTGTGCCACCGCGGTGTCAATGCCGCGGGCTATGTGCCGGTGAGCTGTGGGAGCAGGGCAGATGCTCGCGCCCTGCGTGAAGCCGCCGCTTCCAAACTCAGCCTGGAGGAGATTAACCCCGTGTACCTGCGGGCAGCCGCTGCTCCCTCTGTGGCAGCAGAGTTTGAGCGCCGCCGCATTGAACCCTCGGCTTTGGTGGACGCCTATCAGGCATTAGCAGTGCGTTTTGATACCATCCTGGTGGAAGGGATGGGAGGCTGGCTGCTGCCTCTGGCTCCGGGCTATACCATGGCAGACCTGGCGGCAGAGCTGAATCTACCCATCCTCCTGGTGGTTAACAACAAACTCGGCGCAGAAAGTCATGCGATTCTCACCTTGCAGGACATACAGCGCCGCGGCCTCACTTGCAAAGGCATCATCCTGAACCATATCGCCGAAGACTGGGACACCGCCTCCCTGACCAACCGCCGCCTCATAGAAGAATTCACCGGCATTCCCGTCCTCGCCGAACTCATCCACGGCCAGGATGAGCTGGATTCTACGATTCTGGATTGATTACACTCCTGTTCCCTGTTGATAAGGATAGGGCAGATTGTAGTGTAAATCAAAAGGAGGCTCGTTATCTTTGTCGCTTTCTGGGGCGTCTTTCTCGGAGTCGCTGGGGGAGTGCACTGGATACCATG
>JAGBZE010000220.1 GCA_017628435.1 Akkermansia sp. | reverse complement strand
TGCGCCTGCTGGTTCAAGAAATTCTGGCCGGGTTGCAAGTGCATCGGCGTGGAGGGCGTGAACCAGGCCTCCATGAAGCTGGCTGTGGAAAGCGGTGAGCGCAAGGCTCTTCCTTACGTCGACGTATTCTGCGATGGCACGGCTGTGCGTGTGGCCGGTGAGCTCACCTATGAACTTTGCTCTGAGTTGCTGGACGGTTTTGTTACCGTGACCAACGAGGAGGTGTGCAAGGCTATCCGCTCGCTCTGGAATGGTCTGCGCGTGATTACTGAACCCTCAGGCGCCATGGGGCTGGCCGCTTTGCTGCAGGATTGGCACAACGGTAATATCAAGCCCGGGGAGAAGTGCCTGGTGGTGCTTTCCGGTGCCAATATGGATTTCACCCAGATGGGCGTGGTAGCCAGTCGCGCTGGTGTGCAGGAAAATAATCGCCACGAAAAGTTCCTCCAGATTCCCATGGAGACTAAGCGTGGCCAGATTCTGAAATATCTGGAAAACATTCCGTCCGGCGTGTTGCTGACGGATGTGCAGTATGGTCGTCTTGCTGGTGATATCCAGCAACCAGTTTTCGGAGTACTGGCCACAGATGAGCAGTTTGAGGAGATTGAACGCGCGCTGGCAGAGAAGGGGCTTACCGCTCGCGATGTGACCAATCACGATGACGTGCGCTTCCGCATGATTTCCTATGACCGCGAGCGCCTGAGCCACCCCGTGTTCTTTGTGATTGAGTTCCCTGAGCGTCCGGGTGCCTTCTCAGAATTCATGCGTGTGATGGGGCAGTATGCCAACCTGTGCTATTTCAATTATCGCTACTCCGGCGAGCATGTGGGCCGCGCCCTGGTGGGCATGGAGTTTGAAACATTGGAAGACCGGGACGCCTGCCGAGCCGCAGCAGCCAGATTGCTGGGCACGACCATCCAAGGTATTCACGAGCTGCCGGATGAAGTTCGCCACCGAGTTCTGGATCGCATGTCACCTAAGAACTGATGATTATCCTGGCTTCACAATCTCCCCGCCGCAGTGAACTCCTTACGCGTGAAGGAGTGGAGTTCCGCGTGGTTGTGCGTGATACCGATGAGGTGCACGATGCTTCCATAGCTCCTGAGGTTCTCTGCGCCACCAATGCTGCGGCTAAGGCTGCTGCAGTGGCAGCGGAATATCCGGAGGATACTGTTATCGGTGCTGATACGCTGGTGTTCATTGATGGACATCCGCTCGGTAAGCCTGCCGATGAAGCTGAGGCCGTGGCCATGTTGATGCGGCTGCAGGGGCGTACGCATTGTGTCTGCACCGCGGTAGCTGTGTTCATGCCCGGTGGAGAACGCCGCGATTTTGCAGAAATCAGTAAAGTAACCTTTCGCCCGCTGGATGAAGCGGCCATCCACCATTATATGAGCCTGGTGCATGTGTACGACAAGGCAGGGGCCTACGCTATTCAGGAGCACGGCGGTTTGATTATTGAACGCTTTGAGGGAGACCTGGACAATGTTATCGGGCTTCCCGTAACGCGGCTGCTGCAAGTTCTGGAATGGAAATGAAGTGGCTCACCTCTCTTCTGATGCCTCTTGCTGCCTGTGTGGCAGCGGCGGAGACCCCGGCCTATGAATGGCGAGGGCTCCACGTGGATGTTTCCCGCCATTTTTTTGACATACCGGTGCTGGAGCAGGTGATGGACCGTATGGCTGCACTGCAGCTCAATCGCTTGCATCTGCACCTGACAGATGGCCCCGGCTGGCGGCTCGAAATCCGGAAGTACCCGAAGCTTACTGGCATCGGAGCCTGGCGCAAAGCTTTGCCGGGTCAGGCATGGGATTGGAGGAAGCACGAAATCGGCTCTCACTTTGCTAACTGTTACGGTGGATTCTATACGCAGGAGGAGATGAAGGCTCTCATTGCCTATGGTGCCGCCCGCGGTATCACCATTGTGCCGGAGATTGATATTCCCGGCCATGTGTATGCAGCACTGGTGGCTTATCCTGAATTCGCATTGGAACCGCCTCCCGGCTGCAAGCTGGGGCGCGATGTGCTGGCCGTGGAAAAGCCGGAAGTCGTGCAGTTTGTGAAGGATGTACTGGATGAACTCGTGGAGCTCTTTCCGACAGGAACCCCCATTCACTTGGGAGGTGATGAGGTGGATTCCCGGCTGCTGAGTATCGAACAGCAGCGGAGGTTCATGCAGCAGATGGTGAACTATGTAAAGGCCAAGGGTAATCCTGCCATTACCTGGGATGAGGCAGCCTTGAACGGCGTACGCGGGCAATGGATCATGCTTTGGCGAGCAGAGAAACAGGCAGAGGTGATGGCTCTGGGACAACCGGTTATTCTGTGCCCGAACTCACACTTCTATTTTGATTACCCTCAGAACAAGGCAGAGGCCGCCCCCGGCGAGCATGTGATTACGCCAGAAACCGTGCGTTCCTTCCGAGTGCCGTCTTCTTCTCAGGTTCTTGGCCTGCAGGGTAACGTGTGGACTGAGCATATCAGTACCCCGGAACGCCTCTTCTATATGGCGTTTCCTCGTGCTGAAGCACTTGCAGAAATCTGCCGCAAGAAACAGTGATTACAGCTCCTCAACAAGGCCGAAGAATTCTACCGGCGTGCTTGTCTCTAAATCTGCTATGAGCCAGATGTATGGCCGCGTAAAGGAGATGACCTGTGCTGCATATTCAAGAGAAGAATCAGGCTGAGAATCGACGCTGGATTCTCCCAGATATACAGAGGCAGAGAACAGGGCTGCATTCAGCTGGATTTTCTCAGAAGTGATTGGGGAGAAATCAGCCGTTTCCGGGTCGAATAAAGCCTTCAGTCCCATGCGACGCAGGGTGTCGCGCATATCGTAGGGGAGAATCTGCAGCTCCTGGCGAGGCTGCTCCACCAGCGTATCCTGCGGGGTAGACTCGGCCAGAGCTCGCCGGATATTCGTCAATAATTCCGGAGTAAGCTGAGCGGCAAAGTCACGGGCCGAGCCAGCGGGAAGTATGCCGATATAGACCAGAGAACAGCCAGAGGTTCTGTCGTTCTTGAAGGGAATTGCTACTGCCTTCCAGTTGCCGTTCTCCGCGGCTGCGGTACGGTAGAGGCCTCGATTTCGCATCAGATGGATGTTTGGCATGCTTCCGGAGGCATTGTCAAAGCCGGCAGTGCGTGCATTTCCCGTATTGAAGGGGAGTTCCCAGTCCTTGTGCAGGTGAAGAGAGCCGCCAAGCAGAAGTTTGGTACGATTAGTCACCATCTGGCTACTGGCGAGTTGTGCATTGCTGTTTCCTGTGACGCTGGCCAGACTACCGTTGAACAGGCTGAGAGCCATGGGCACATTCTCAGAAAATGGTAAGGGCATCACCCCGCGGCTGCCGTCATTTCTCGGCAGATTGAAATCCATGGCCAGTAACATGGCTCCGTTCGGTTCCGTAGCGCGAATGTGTTCCGTGGGCTGTAGCAGCAGAGCCTGAAGTTCTTCCCTCGTTTTGCCTGCGGCATGTTCCTGAACGGCGAGCAGCATATCGGACACCATATGCGGAGCTACGAGGATATTGCCGGTTACTTTTTCGGTAAGGGTGTGCTGGAAGTATCTGACACTGAAACTATCCGTACTCAACTCGGCGGGAGGCGTCGTTGCGACCTCTGCTACTGGCGCATCTGCTTGTTCCCGTTGTATCAGGTAATGCTTACCCAGGCTGCCACCCAGAAAACCGAGTAGAGCTAGTATTGCCCAGAGTATAGTACGCCGTTTCATAGCATCAGGAGTACAGAGAAAGTTCTTCATCCAGTTTTGCACTCGGAGATACGCAGTAGCGCTCACCCAGCTCAATGCATACGCGGTTGCCCAGGGAGTTGCGCAGTGTCATGTGCACCGGAGTCTTGCCTGGGTATTTCTGAATGATGGATTTAATCAGCTCGATGTCCTCCGCGTTGTGGCGTGCCGTGTTCAGCATGATTTCATAGAACTTAGATTTGCCGGCGCGGCGTTTGCCTGAACTGCCGCCAATCTGCTCCAGCCCATTGCCGGACACCTTTTTGCCGCCTGTCTTTTCATCCTCGGAGATACGGGCACGGAACTGCACGAAATTGCCCGCCGTGAGCAGACCTTCCTGTTCTGCCGCCTTGGTGTACGAATCGCCCCAGAGCAGCACCTCCGTGCTGCCGGTGAAGTCTTCCACCGTGATGATGGCAAACTTCTGGCCGCTCTTGCTCACCTTGATATTTACCGCACGCAGCATGCCTGCCATATCGCGGGAACCGCGGATTTCTTCGGCTGTGAGGTCGGGCAGGGTGCCGATGGGCACAAACTTCGGGGCATCGATGACGCCGCGCATGCTGTCCAGCGGGTTGCCGGTGAAGTAAGCGCCGGTCAGGAACTTCTCGTCGTCCAGTCGCTTCTCCTTCGGCCATTCCTGCAGCGTGACCGTCTCCACGGGGGCGGAGGTAGTGCCCATCATATCGAAAAGCGCCATCTGGCCGGCTTCGGCGTCCTTGTGCACACTGCTGGCACCGTTGATGCACTGCTCAATGCTCTCGAAAATCTGGGCGCGGCAGACGTGCATCCAGTCGAAAGCACCGCACTGCACCAGAACTTCAATCTGGTTGCGGCGCACGTTCTGCGGCGGGATGCGGTAGCAGAAATCCTCCAGACTCTTGTAGGGCCCGTTCTTCTTGCGTTCCTCCACGATGACCTTCACCGTTTCAGAGCTCATGCTCTTCACCGAGGCAAGGCCGAAACGCACAGCCAGCTTGCCATTCGGCATGGTTTCCGGCTGGAATTTCACCTCACTGTGGTTCACGCAGGGGCCGAGCACCTCGATACCCATGCGGATGGCTTCCTGAATGAATACGCCAATCTTTTCATTGGTGGCTTCATTCGTCATGAGACCGCAGAGGAACTCCACCGGGAAATGCGCCTTGAGGTAGGCGGTCCAATAGGAAATGTGGCCGTAGCAGGCGGAGTGCGACTTGTTGAAACCGTAACCGGCGAACTTCTGAATCTTGTCGAAAATGGCGTTAGCCGTCTTTTCGTCAATCTGGTTCACATCCCAGCAGCCCTTCACGAAACGGCGGCGCTGTTCGGCCATTTCCTGCATATCCTTGTGACCCATGGCTCGGCGCAGAAGGTCAGCACCACCCAGGGTGTAGCCGGCCAGCAGCTTGGCTGCAGCCTGCACCTGCTCCTGGTAAATCATCACGCCGTAGGTAAGGCCGGACACCGTCTCCAGCAGCGGGTGCTCGTATTCGGCCTGCTTCAGCCCCTTCTTCACGGCAATCATGTCGTCCATGAACTGCATGGCGCCGGGGCGGTAAAGAGCGAGCAGAGCGATGATATCTTCAATATTGTCGATACCGTAGCGTCGGCAGGTGTCCACCATACCGCCGGATTCCAGCTGGAACACGCCCATGGTATCACCGCGGTTCAGCAGCTCGAAGGTCTCCTTGTCGGTAATATCCACCGAGTCGTAGCGGAAATCAGGCACGCGCCAGCGCACGTAGCTTTCCGCATCCTTCATCACCGTGAGGGTCTTCAGCCCCAGGAAGTCCATCTTCAGCAGGCCGGCGTTATAAATGGCGCCCATATCGCACTGGGCCACCACTTCACCCTTCGGGTTACTCAGGTCATCTCGGGTGAGGGCCACGTATTCATCCAGCGGGCGGTCACCAATCACCACACCGGCGGCGTGCATGCCCACGTTTCGCACCGTGCCTTCCAGCTTCTTGGCGTAGTTCCAGATTTCGCGGTAGGTATCATCCTGTTCCACCAGGTTGCGCAGATCCTCGCTGGCGGCATAACTCTTATCCAGTGTCACGCCGGGCCCGCTTTCGATGAGCTTGGCAATCTTGTCGCTGTCGCCGTAGCTCATATCCAGCACGCGGGCCACGTCCTTGATAACCGATTTGGCACCCATGGTACCGTAGGTGATGATGTGCGTCACGGCGCGTTCACCGTATTTGTGTCGCACGTAGTCAATCACTTCCGGTCGGCGGGTCTGGCAGAAGTCGATATCAATATCCGGGGGGCTCACACGCTCCGGGTTCAGGAATCGCTCGAAAATGAGGTTGAAGGCGTAGGGGTCGATGTTCGTGATTTTCATCACATAGGCCACCAGCGAACCGGCGGCCGAACCACGGCCCGGGCCCACGGGAATATCGTGGTCCTTTGCCCAGTTAATGAAGTCTGCCGTGATGAGGAAGTAGCTCGGGAAGCGCAGCTGGTTAATGATGCTCAGCTCGTAATCCAGACGCGCGCGCAGCTCCTGGTCATTCTCGGCGCGCTCCTTGCCGTAGCGCTCTTCCAGCCCCTGGTAGCAGATTTTACGCAGGTATTCCTCACGGGTGGAGCCATCGTCCGGAGCGAACTCCGGGTAACGCTCTGTGGAGGTGGAGTCCAGCTTGATGGACGTGTTGCAGCGTTCGGCAATGACGTTGGTGTTCTCGTAGGCATCAGGGTACTCCGGGAAAAGCTCGCGCATTTCTGCCTCGCTCTTGAAGTAGACGCTCTTGGGATAACGCATACGTTTGGAGTCCATGCGTTTATTGCCTGTGCCCACGCAGATGAGAATATCGTGCGCATCGTGGTCATCGGCATTCAGGAAGTGAGCATCGTTGGTCACTACCAGCGGTACGTTGTTTTTGCGGGCAATGCGCACCAGCTCCGGCGTAGTACGGCGTTCCTCCTCCAGTTCATGGTCCTGAAGCTCCACAAACACGTTATCCTTGCCGAAAATGTCCACGAGGTCGAGCAGCACCTGTTCGGCCTTCTCCGGCTCATCGCGCAGCAGCCATTCCTGCATGGGGCCGGAGATACAACCGGTCAGGCAGATAAGACCCTTGCTGAATTCTCGCAGGGTATCGTAGTCGATACGCGGTTTGTAGTAAAAGCCATCCAAGTGCCCGCGGGAAACAATTTTGATAAGATTCTCCCAGCCGATGTTGTTTTCGCAGAGCAGCACCAGGTGGCAATATTTGTTGCGCCCGGGAATCTGTTTCTTTACATCCAGCGGGGTGGGGGCAACGTATACCTCGCAGCCAAGAATAGGCTTGAACACTGGCTTTTTCTCATCCGGATGTTCTTTGTTCCACTCCAGAATCCCCTTGTTGTGCTTCTTCACATTTACCATGAACTCAATGGCGGCGAACACATTACCATGGTCAGTGATAGCAACAGAGTTCATGCCCAGCTCCACGCATTTCTTAATCAGATCCTTTGTGTGGATCATGCCATCGAGCAGGGAGTATTCAGTGTGAACGTGTAAGTGTGTGAAAGCCATAACGCATGGATATTATACAAGATTTGCGTCAGAATGTCATCACGAAATCGCGCCACGATCGAACAAAAATAAGCGGATTGGCAATTGAGCACCGTCCGGGTCCTGTAAGCCAGATTTTGTCCACCTGCAGAGCAGGCTGTGTGGCCATTTTTCTCGCGCCTGTTGCCAGGCGTGCCCTACGTTTATAGCAGGGTGCAACTAATACCCGGGAATACAGCGGGCAGGCGACCCTTTCCCTGTTTGTCTTGCATCGCGCGGGGTTTTCCGTGCCTCCGTCGTTACCTTCGGAGCGGTGGGCTCTTACCCCACCTTTTCACCCTTACCCTTGCGGGCGGTTTGTTTTCTGTGGCACTTTCCGGCCACCCGGCATTGGCTCCGGGTGTCTCCTGCTTTCACAGGACACGCTGCCTTATGATGTCCGGACTTTCCTCTACGGGCGCATAAAGCCCCGCAGCGACCACCCGGACCCGGACGGCACGTGCAGAGAGTACACCTAAGCCGCGGAATTGGCAAGCTAAATCGCCCCATTAAGCTTGATTTTGTGGCGGGGTGAGAGTAGAATAGCGCTTGTTATGAAGAAACGCGTGGTTATTCTCGGGTCTACCGGCAGTATCGGCACCAGCGCTCTGAAAGTGGCGCGCGATATACCGGAGCGCATGGAAGTGGTGGCGCTTGCCGCCCACAGTAATGCTGCCAGTCTTGCTGAACAGGCCCGCGAATTCGGGGTGAAGCACGTGTGCATCTACGACAGCGCAAAAGCTGCCGAGCTGAAGCGTCTTCTTCCTGCCGGTGTGCAGGTGTATACCGGGCTGGACGGCCTTTGCCAGCTCGCAACGCTGGAGGAAGCAGATATGGTGCTGGTCTCCATCATCGGCACAGATGGTCTGAAGCCCACACTGGAGGCAATCGAGGCAGGGAAAGACCTTGCAATCGCTTCGAAAGAGATTCTGGTAATGGCTGGCGAGGTAGTGATGAACCGGGCGAAAGCAAAGGGCATCAATGTGCTTCCCGTAGATAGCGAGCACAATGCCATCTACCAGTGCCTGCAGGGTAACCACGGTGGTGCAGGGCAGGTCAGCCGCCTGATTCTCACGGCCAGCGGCGGACCGTTCCGTAACACTCCCCGCGAACAGCTGGCGACGGTGACTCTGGAGCAGGCCCTGAAGCATCCCACTTGGCAGATGGGACGCAAGATTACCATCGACAGCGCCACGATGTTCAATAAAGGGCTGGAGATGATTGAAGCCCGCTGGCTTTTTGATATACCGATGGAACGCGTGGATGTCATTGTACACCCACAAAGCATTGTGCATTCTCTGGTTGAGTTTGAGGATGGCTCCATCCTGGCCCAACTTAGCAGCAGCGATATGTGTTTCCCCATCCAGTATGCGGTAACATGGCCGGACCGTCTGCCGAATTCTTTGCCGCACCTAGATTTGGCGCAGATTGCCAGTCTTAAATTTGAAGCCCCGCGCTGGGATGATTTTCCCGCGCTTACCCTCGCCCGACAAGCCGGACTTACCGGCGGCACCATGCCTGCTATGTACAATGCAGCCAACGAGGTAGCAGTGCAGGCCTTTGTGGACGGCAAGCTTTCATTCCCCGGAATCTGGGAGACGGTGGAAAAGGTGCTTTCCAATGCCCGTCCCCGCGATTACCAGGGCCAGCTCCCCATCATCCTCGAGGACGACGCCTGGGCCCGCGAGGAAGCAATGAACATACTGATGTATTAAATATTTTTAAGAATATTGCAGATTCGCTTGCAAGCTAATCCATCGCCATATGGATTGTTGGCCTGGCTCATCCGCGCATACTCTACGGGGGAATCGAGCAGGTCGGATATTCCCTGAATGATGGCGGCCTTATCTGTGCCGACAAGTTTGACCGTACCTGCAATAACCGCCTCCGGGCGTTCTGTTGTATCTCTCATCACTAGTACAGGCTTACCCAGGCCCGGAGCTTCTTCCTGTATACCTCCGCTGTCTGTAAGAACAATATGGGACTTAGAAAGAAGATACACAAAGCTTAGATATTCAAGCGGCTCCGTGAAGAATACATTCTGCAGCGAATGCGCAGATGTACCAAAGACTTGCTGAATCGGCTGCCGCACATTTGGGTTCAAGTGCATAGGGTACAGGAAATCAACCTCCGGATATTTCTCGCTCAATTCTTTAATTGCTTCACAAATAGAGATGAATCCTGCACCAAAATTCTCTCTTCTATGCCCCGTGATGAGAATCAGCTTGCGGTTAGTCATTGTGAGACGGCCAACGTCATATCCCGATTTAAGTATTGCCTGAACGACCTTAGACTCTGTGGCCTCTGAGGAATTCAGTCGTTCCCTGACATGGAGCAGGGCATCAATCACAGTATTACCTGTCACATGCACGGAAGACTCCCGTACGTTCTCCTGGAGCAAGTTATCCTTGCTACTTTTCGTGGGCGCAAAGTGGCATGATGCAATACGGCCAGTTATCTGCCTATTCATTTCTTCAGGCCATGGGCTATATGGATTATTTGTTCTTAAACCTGCCTCAACGTGTCCTACTGGAATTTGCTGATAAAACGCAGCCAGCGCAGCTGCCATACTGGTTGAAGTATCGCCATGCACCAGCACCATATCTGGTTTTTCTTCTTTTAAGATTGGCTCCAGTTCTGTCAGAACACTCGCTGTAATTGTGTATAATGTTTGTCCGGATTTCATGATATTGAGATCATAATCCGGCGTAATCTCAAAAATGGATAACACCTGGTCAAGCATTTCTCTATGCTGACCAGTTACACATACAATCGTTTTGAAGTCTTTATTCTCAGCCTGAAGACACCTTACAAGAGGTGCCATCTTAATGGCCTCGGGACGAGTGCCGAATACTAGCATTATTTTTTTCTTCACGTTCATTTGCGCGTATTCCAGTTAGTGATTACTTGTTTGTAGGCCAGCAATGTAAGCTCCGCCGTCCATTGCCATGAAAATCTTTCATAACTCGATGCCTCTTCGTCAGTAAGACGTCCTTTCGACCATCCGTTCTGCACTGCTTCTTTTATGGATTTCAGGGAGAATGGGGATAAATACTCCGCGCAGATTCCATAATACTCCTTTGTGCCACCGTAGTGTGTAATGATAGGTCTGGCTCCCATGGACGCAGCTTCAATCATTGCAATTCCCGGAGTTTCGCAATCTGAAGCGAGAACTGCTATCTTGGCATGCCGTAATACAGCCCAGTATTCATCGTCTGTATAACTCCTGTGCCCAATGAAATGCATGTTTATATTAGCTAATTTTCTGCATTCTTGGTAGTAACCTTCGTACTCTCGTTGAGGTTGTCCCATGAACACAACGGGATAATCGGTATCCCTTAAGGCTTTAATAAATGCAAGCTGATTCTTGCGGCGGGCAAAGACACCGGGGTAAACGATGTAGTCAGATTCTGGCACACATGCAGGTCTTGGTAAGTTCCGCGCATGAGTCGGTACTTCAATTGCGTTCGGAACCGGATAGCACAGTGCGTGTTCCGCTAGAGCATATGTCTGTTTGAATACTTCGCCTTCACTCCAGGAGTTAGGTAGAATGCCCGCACACCATTGCTGCACATCCTGCTTCTTATACCCGGTAATTCTCCTGGCTATGTGTTCAATGCTTCTAAGAAGACGCCTTGGAGAATCTCCATTCCGAACACATATCAACTCACGGAAATAATTATTCCAATACACAGTGGAAAGCATTACGGGCAGTTTAGACAAAGCACTGGCTACAGCAGCAGGTACGCGATGGTGGAACAGCGTAAATATGTGTGCTACGTCGAAATCCTTATGTAAATCTTCCCACTCTAAACTGGCACCAGTCTCTGTTGTTAACTCAAAATGCTGGTTGTAGAATGCACACACCAGATTAACTTCTGGTACTTTTTTCAAATGTACAGTCGTTTTACGCATTTGGGTTGCATCACCAGTAAATCCATCACTGGAGAAAAAACGCTGTGGGCCGATAGCGATGATATTCATACCTTTTTGGTCAGCAGACGATACAATGATAATATAAAGGCGAAAATAGGCATTGGAAGACAACGCAGGTAATTAAACACTCCCTTTCTTGCAAAGCGTTTGTTCACCTGTATTCTGTATGATATCCCGCGCTTCCAATAATCTTTCAATATTTCATTGCTGTTGATTAGATTCGCAATGTTGTTAAGTAATTTCTCGCCTTGTAATCTATTATTACAGAAATATGTATATAATGCCGTTTGGGTTTCTCTCAGGGGAGGAAGAATGATGTTATGATACTTGGTATTGAAGTTTTCCAATGCAATAATCGCTGCATAATTTCGCTGCCCATTATCCCCTGCGCAGCTCATATTACCGCTTTGTCTCCGTATGTATGCACATTCTGTGTCAATATCAATACAGTCACCCAAAGCCAGAGCTCGATAGTTGGTGATTACATCATCAACATAATAGCCACTAATAGGTAATTCACCAAAAATTTCATGTTTGTAGCATTTGATGGACCAGGCCTGGTGAAGACAATTCGGCAAATTAAACAAAGACATTATAGTCTCAGTGGAATCTAAGTCAAACACCCGAGCGTCGGGTGTCTCCTTCCTCTTTGCCTGAGAAAGGTTTATAATTTCCTCCTCATCCTTATCATGGAAAATTCTGAATCTGGCGTAGACACTTGTCGCATTTGGATTGCGGGAGATTGCTTTACCTATAATAGAGCAACGACTTATATGAGATATATCATCATCATCAGCGCGAATAACCCAATCGCTTTCCACAAATTGCACAGCGTGGTTGGTATTGCCTGCAAGATGCAGATTTCGGGGTGTCTGGGTGACTACTACGCGACGGTTGCCTTTGTATTCAGCCACACACTCCTTGATGATTTCAAAGGTGCGGTCAGTGGAGCAATCGTCTGAAAAGATATACTCCAGCTCGCCTTCGTAGTCCTGGGCAAAGGCGCTTTCTATGGCTGCGCGAATATACTTCTCGCGGTTGTGGGAGAGAAGTACGTAGGATAACTTGGGCAGGGGAGTACTCATAAAACACGAAAGAGCCGCCCCGCTGGGCGAGGCGGCTCCATGGTAAATAAGTTTAGCCGTTTACACGGGCGAACTGCTTG
>JAGBZE010000219.1 GCA_017628435.1 Akkermansia sp. | reverse complement strand
TGGCGGACATGCGTTGATGGGCGGCGTGCTGAAGAACCCCCCCAGCGCTGACGAAACGACCCTGGATATGAGCAGCGTGGAAACAGCAGTGACGCACCGCGGCGCTGAAACGGCCAGCATCACGAACCTGAATATGAAAGATTCCGGTACGCAGGTGGAGCTGGGCGGAACAGTTGCTGAGACATCTGTTGTCACCAATGCCGCTGTTTCTACCACGGGGACGGCAACTAACCTGAAGATTCACCAGACAGAGCTGCACAACAGCATAGTTCAGCTGCATAAGGACTGTTCTCTGGATCTTGCTGAGGCTGTAGTGGTGGATTCCGATTCCGTGGTGCGCGGGGCGGAGGTGGCGGATACTGTGGCCACTGCCGCAGAGCTGAAATCCCCCTTGTTCCCCACAGCGGCGGGAAATGAGGCCACCACTTCTGTGGGTACCACGGTGCAGACTACGCTCACCAACACCGGGCAGACCTTTACCTCTGACACGGGGAATAAGGTGCTGGTGCTGCAGATGGATCAGCTCCAGGGCGTGAATGTCACGGGCTCCGGGTTCACGCTTCAGCTCACGGAGCAGTCGGCTCATTTCCTGGATTGGGGGTACAATGCCGGTGCCCAGTATGTGGCCATTCAGGTGAGCGGTGGCTCCGGTCAGTTCCTTTTCGAGGAGCAGGACAGAGGATTCGCCAGTGATATTGACACCGATTACAAGCTGATGGGGGCAGATGGCGTGCAGATAACCGGCACCTGGGTGACCTCCACCACCGTCGGCACCAATGTTTCCACCCACTTGCTCTATTTCAACGTGCCCGAGCCGGCTACGGCGACTCTGAGCCTGGCGGCACTGGTAGCTCTCTGCGCCCGCCGCCGCAGAAAATAAACCGTTCGCAGTATCAGATGATGATTCCGGGAGCATTGTGGAACCGCCCCGATGCTCCTGTTTTTTTGACCTGCTGCCTGCACACTAATCCTAATGCGCGGAGGGTCTGTTTCAGATTTGCTGGGTTATTTGCAGAATTATGCATGCATTTGTATACGTTGCCCAGGTGAGCGAAGCGAACGGAATTGAGCGCCCACGGAGTGGGTGCTGAGATGTCAGGCAGGGGGCAGCAATCGCGTCCCGGGTGGGCGCAAGCCCGCCAGCGATTGCGCACCCCCTGCTAATTGTAAAATAAAAGGTGGAGCCCGCGAGAGCGGGTGACAGAAGGGGTTGCAACAATTGAGAACCGGGGCTTCTGTCACCCATTTCATGGGCTCCAGTTTAATTTTCGGTGTAGCTGGGGCTTGGGACTTCGCGTCTCGTTTCTCTCGCGTGCTTCGCCCTCACAGGGCGCTCGCTTCGCGAGCTGACCCCTGCCTAACCTCTACAGCCCACTACCGTGGGCTGGAAATTCCGTTTACCAGGAGCTTGCTAATTGCTCGAGGAATTGCCCTTTGTGTGCTTTGAATATCTGACGAATTTTGGAAAAAGACTGCAATCTTTTATTTCTCATTGCATTAACATGAGCTAAAAGGATTATTTGTTAGCAGATTTGAAACAGCCCCTGCGCGGAGGACATGTAGAAGAACGCTCTTGATTTCTCCTGTTGTTTATGATAGATTGACTATCGAGATATGAAAAGGAACTGCATTAAATCAGGATTGTTTTGCATTGTCGGTATGCTGCTGGCCGCGTGCTGCAGCGTGCCCTCGGAGGAGCCTGCAGAACTTCTGCCTGCACCGGCGGAGTTGCAGCAGAAGCTCATTCAGCAACATGCGATGACCATAGCGCGAACGCAGACTGATTTTCCGAAAGTGCTGAAGGGTGGCCCCGGCTTCACCAAGGAGACGGCATGGAAGATTCTCATCAAGGAGCGAGCCGCTGTTTCCTTTGAATATCTGGTACTGGGACGCCTTGGGCTGGGTGAGCGGCAGATGCAGGCTCTCGTCGAGGAGAATGGGCGCTATTATGATATGCACATCATCGATGTGGAGCATGAGGGCAAGCACTATTCCGTGGAACAGTGGTTTGATATTACGCCTTACTTCAAGGCAATGTAACCCATTTCCATTTCATTATCAAAGGAACTGCAAGGATTTTTACAAAGGACACAGCATAAGAGCTCGAAGCATTGCTGCAATCATCCGCAGAGAAGGTAGTTGTGGTGGATTGAATCTCCTCGTGTTGTGCGTTAACTGGTAATTCTTCATTTCTGCATTCTGCATTCAAAAAAAGCCGCGGATTCAGGCGTGCTGTTGCCTTTAGACTTGATTTTCGGGGCAAGACGTGGCAATATCAGAGCACGGCGCGCGTGGGTGCCGTATGAGAAACGAAATCGCAACCCCTCAGAGGAGCCATGATTCGCATATACACGCAGACGGAGAATGGGATATCCCGCACGGTGGGCCTGGAGGATCAGGAGGACCGCCGCGGTGATGTGTTCTGGATTGACCTGCTTACGCCGGATGCGGAAGAACTAAGGTATGCAGAATCTCTGTGCTGCATTGAGATGCCCACGAAGGACGAAATGCGCGAAATTGAGGCTACCTCCCGTTTGTACTGCGAGGACGGCGGGCGATTCATGACCACGACTGTGCTTTCCCGCGTGGAGACAGATGAGCCCATCATCTCAGAAATCACTTTCATTCTGAAGAGCAAGGTGCTGATTACCGTGCGCCACACGGATTCCTATTCTTTCCGCATGTTCTCGCAGCAGCTGCTGCGCATGAGCCAGACCAACCGCGACCTCGTGTTTGTGGGGCTGCTGGAATCTCTGGTAGACCGCCAGGCCGACGTTCTGGAACGCTTCGGTGCCGATCTGGATACTCTTTCCAAGAAGGTGTTCGGCACACACCACACCCGCCGCAAGCAGAAGGTCGAAGACCCTGATACGGATGACCTGCGTGATGCGCTGGAAGAACTGGGCCGAGTGGGTGACCTGATTACCCGCCAGCGAGATGCCCTGGTGAACCTGCTGCGCCTCATCACCTACGCCGGCAATGAGGAGAGCTGCCTGGGAGAGGATAATCTGTACATGCCGCTGCGTTCCGTTTCCCGAGACGTGAACTCCCTTTCCGAATACGCAGCCTTCCTTTCCAACAAGATTAATTTCATGCTTGATGCCGTGCTCGGCCTGATTAACATTGAGCAGAATGATATTTTTAAGGTGTTCACCATCATGAGCGTGGTATTCCTGCCGCCCACGCTCATCGCCAGCATGTTCGGCATGAACTTTAAGTTCATGCCATTCCTGAACACTGACTGGGGCGTGTGGCTTTCCCTGGTGCTTATGGTGCTTTCCGGTGCACTGCCTCTTATCATTTTTAAAATCAAACGCTATATCTGACCATGATTCCCATTCGCAAGGTTGTTACCCCTGACCAGGAAATTTCCAAGGCCGACATTCTCATCGAAGCTCTGCCGTATCTGCAGGCTTACCGTGACCAGACTATCCTCATCAAGTTCGGTGGTTCCGCCATGGATAATCCCGAGCTGGTGAAGTCTCTGATGCGCGATATCGTGGTGATGGAAATCATGGGGCTGAATCCCGTGGTGGTACACGGTGGTGGCAAGGCTATTTCCAAGGCCATGGCTGATGCAGGGTTGGAGGCCCGATTCGTGAACGGTCTGCGCGTGACCACGGCAGAGGCTATTGATATTGTGGAGCGTACGTTGAGCGGTACTATCAATCCCGGTCTGGTGGAGATGATGCGTGGCCATGGCGGCAAGGCTGTGGGTATTCCCGGCACCAACGTGTTTGTGGGCGAGAAGCTCATGGAGAAGGATGCTGACGGCAACCCGGTGGATATCGGCATGGTGGGCAGCGTTATCGGCTGTGAGCTTTCCCGCGTGAAGGAGGCTCTCTCCCTGCAGCTTACCCCGGTGATTTCTCCGCTGGCCCGCGAGTTGGGTACCAACCAGTCCCTGAATGTGAATGCCGACCTGGCCGCTGCCGCTCTGGCCCGTGAGCTGAAGCCGGTGAAGCTGGTGTATATCTCTGACGTGCCCGGTCTCATGAACGACCCGAGCGACCCCAGCACCATCATTCAGAGTATCGACCGTAAGGAGGCCTTCGAGCTCATCGAACAGGGCGTGATTTCCGGCGGCATGATCCCAAAGGTGAAGAGCGCGGTAGAGGCCCTGAATGCCGGTGTGCGCAAGGTGCACTTCATTGATGGCCGCTTGCGCCACACGCTGCTTCTGGAAATCTTTACCCCCGAGGGTATTGGTACGGAAATTGTGCGCGAACAGCGCTGAACAGAATCGCTTGTGAAAACGCCCGCATCCATCGGAATTTTCGCCCCCACGCGCACTGCGGCGTGTCTGCAGGTTATGCAGCAGCTTATGGAGGTCTGCGCGCGTGCCGGATTGAATGCCTATGAGATGAGGCGTTGCACAGCGGCAGACCCGGTTCTGGGCAAACCGGAGATGATTCTCTGCCTGGGTGGCGATGGTACCATGCTTTCCACCGCGCTGAGCGCCAGCAGCACCGGTGCTGTGCTGGGGGGTATCAATATGGGGCACCTGGGTTTTCTGAGTGTCTGCAGCAGGGATGAAATTGAGCACCTGGTGCGGGCTCTGGCAGAGGGAAATTATGAGGTGGATGAGCGTTCCATGTTGGAGGTGCGCAAGTTCGATGCTGCCGGCCAGGAGGCTGAGCGACGCTTCTACGCCCTCAATGAGCTCTCACTTACCCGTGCTCAGACAGGCAAGATGATTGACGTGGATGTGGAGCTGGACGGCAAGCTGCTGAACCGCTACCATGCAGACGGTATTCTGGTGGCCACGCCCACGGGCTCCACAGCATACTCCATGTCGGCCGGTGGTCCCTTGCTGTGGCCCACCGCCGGAGTAACGTGTCTGACTCCTATCTGCCCGCACAGTCTGACCAGCCGCCCGATTGTGCTGCCGGATTCGGTGGAGATTACGCTGCGGCCGCGCGAGCGTCGTGGTCGCGCCGGAGAATCTCTTATTTTCTCGCTGGACGGCCGCAATACATACCCCATTGTTCTGAACGAGACCTTGCGCGTACGCAAGGCTCCGAATCCGCTGCGTCTGCTCGATTTGCCGGGTAGCGACTATGCGGCCCGTCTCCGCGCTAAACTGCGCTGGTAATTGCCGTAAATTCTGCACCTTTGGTGTGCGCGTGGTGTGTATCTGCGAGAAAGACTGTCACCACCGTATATTTTCCTTGCAAAAGGGGGCAGGGAGGCGTAGAATGCACCGCGGTGTGCGCTGCGTACCGGAGCGCATATCCCGTGTACCAATTTTAACAATACTCAAGATATGGAATTCATTTCAGATTGCGCAGAATCCCTGACTCCTTCTCTGACCCTGGCTGTGACCAACAAGGCCAAGGAGATGAAGGCCCGCGGTGAACAGGTGTATGGCCTGGCCGGCGGTGAGCCCGATAAGGATACCCCCGAGAACATCAAGAAGGCTGCCATCGAAGCTCTGAACAACGGTGCTACCAAGTACACCCCCTCCGTTGGTCTGCCCCAGCTTCGCCAGGCTATCTCCGATAAGCTCAAGCGCGACAATGGTCTGAACTACACCCCCGACCAGATCTGCGTGTGCAGCGGCGCCAAGCCTGCTGTGTACACCGCTCTGCGCGCCACGATTTCCGCTGGCGACGAGGTTATCATTCCTTCTCCCTACTGGGTGAGCTACCCCTCCATGGTAGAGCTTTGCGGTGGTACTCCTGTATTTGTGGAGACCAAGGCTGAGAATGGCTGGAAGATTACTCCCGAGGAGTTTGAGAACGCGATGACTCCCCGCACCAAGATGATTATCCTGACCACCCCGCACAACCCGACCGGTACCGTTTACTCCGAGGACGAGCTGCGCGCTCTTGGTCAGATTGCTGTGGACGAGGATATTCTCATCATTGCTGACGAAATCTATGAGCACCTGGTATACGGCGACACCAAGCACGTTTCCAT
>JAGBZE010000218.1 GCA_017628435.1 Akkermansia sp. | reverse complement strand
TAGTCCTGGTCGATTGGCAGGTGTGTTGCTGGCCTTGTTGTGGATATTTTCCATGGGCGGTGTGGATGCTCATGCGTTCAGTTCGTTTCCTGTCTGTATTGTTCTGGGGATAGTGGCGCTCCTGGTGGTGTTGGGGTTGCTGTTGGGTTGCCGTGTGGTGCGTATGAGTTGGCTTGGATGGATATCATTGCTGGTTGGTGGGTATTTTCTCCTGCGATGTCTGAATAGCTGTGCTGTGGTGGATTCCTGGTGTGAGACTGCATTGATTCTCGGAGGCTTTGTTTATTATGTAGCGGGTGTGTATGCGGCCCAGAATCGCAGTTATGCAGGGGTGTTTTGTCTGCTGGGTTTAGCGTTGCTGTTGAACATGCTTGCTTTTGCTGTGGTGCGCCAGCCGTGGTTTTTCCTGGAGTGGATGGGGCGTGCACCCCAGACACCGGCTGGGCCGAACTCTCTTCCTGTCACTCTGTTTGTATACAAGAATTTTGCAGGTGTGTTCATGTGCCTTGGTGGCGTGTTGTTTGGCATGTGGAGTGTGTGGAGGCTGCGGGGCATGTGGAGGATTCTGTCGTTGCTGGTTGCTCTTGCTGCTTTAGTTGTGTCATTTATGTGTGGCACTCGTGCAGTGTATGTTGTGCTCCCGATTCTGCTGATTCTGGGGTGGGGATTTCACCTTGTGTGGCGAATTTCGGGAGATAAGAAACTGAGATGCGCTGATTTTGTTCTGCTGGTTCTGCTGGTATTGGCTGGCGGTATAGGAACGTATAGCCTGCTGTTTGGCGGATCCGTGTCTGATATAGTTAAGGACACGGACTCTCATCTTCGGTATCTGATTTGGGATTCAATATGTGAAATACTCCCTTCTGTGCCGATATTTGGGTGTGGTGCCAATTCTGCTCAGTGGGAGATTGTTCCCTTTTACTGTGAGTGGCAGTTGCCGAATTATGCTCATAATGAGTATCTGCAGGCGTGGGTGGATTACGGCGTTGTCGGGGTTCTGTTGGTGCTGTTTGTTGTTTTTGCTCACATTATCAGGGGACTCCGATGCTTGTCGTCTGAATATGTGGATAATGGGAGAAAGATGTTTACGGTGGCCTGCTGTCTGGTGTTAACTGGTATATCTGCGTATGCGGTGGCGGATTTTCCCTGGCATTCCTTTGCTCTGGTTGCTCTTACCGCATTTGCTGCCGGTGGGCTTGCATCTCCGTATGTATGTCGTCAGTCGGTTCTGTTCGGACGCAGAAATTGGGCGGACGGACAAGGGCCAATTGTGTATGTTGCTGCGCAGCGGTGGCTGGGAAGGCTGGTCATTGCGCTCACTGCAATCGGACTTGGGGGCGGCTCCGTCTGGCTTGGGTGCAAGCTGTGGTTGCCATGGAATGCTCAGTGGGTGTATAATGAACTGTGCAATCCAAGGGTGGATCCTCAGGGAGACTTCCGCCGGGATTTAATTGCCCGTACAATATCGGAGTATCCTAGTCCGGCCTTGGCAGATACCTACTTCATGTTGCCGCCATACAATCCGAATCTGGGGGAGCGTGAGTATGTTCTCAAGCTGGCGTTCAACGGGAATCCACGTCAGTTGTTCACTCTTTCCATGCTGGTGGATGTGTTGGGGGCGCAGCAGAAATTTGTCGAGGCTGAACAGCTGATGCGCGAGCATTATGTTGGGGAGTCGATGCCTGCTTCTCTGCTGAATAACTGGCCGGCCTATTATGCGTATAACCTGCTCATGTGGGGGCGCCATGAAATGCGTCAGGGTAATCAGTCCCTGGCCCTTTCCCTTATGGAATATGCTTTGCGGATTCATCGTGTTTCCCGCATCCACTTCAATGTGGAATGGCGTAAGGGCCCCCAACCATGGAAGGAACACGGAGGCATTAAGCCGGGACTTCCACGTCTGCTCCGTACAGTGGAGCAGGATGTGCATATGCTCCGGCTTATAGGTGTTAGCCCGGATGACAGCTGGCAACATCCGATAACGCCGGGGGGCAGGTCTGCGCTGTATCGTACGCTGGTCGACCGTGCCCATTGATGCGCACCGATTTTTTCTCGCAAACAAAAAAAATATCATCCGTGAGTGTTTTCCGCTTGCAAAAGCAAAAAAAAAATGCAATATAAGAAGAAATCCGCTATGGCGGCACACGACTTTACTGACGTTATGAGTACTCCTCCTCTTCCTCCGACTCCTCCGCGCCCGGTTCCACCCACGGCTCCCCGTCCGGTAGCACCTGCAGCTCCTACTGCGCCTGTGCCCCCGCGCCCGGTAGCTCCGGCCGCTCCTGCTGCCCCCATGGCCCCGCGTCCTGTTGCGCCTGCCGCTCCTGCTGCCCCTGTGGCTCCCCGCCCTGTGGCTAGTGCTGCTCCTACTGCTCCGATGCCTCCGCGCCCTGTGGCTCCTGCTGCGCCTGCTGCGCCTGCCGCTCCTCGCGCAGCTTCTACCGTGCCGTTGGCTCCTGCTGCCCCGGCCCGTCCGGTGCCGCCTACTGCTCCGCGCATGACTCCGACCATGCCCTTGCAGGCTCCTGCTCGTCCTGCTGCTCCCAAACCTGCAGCTCCCGTAGCTCCTGTGGCACCCAAGCCTGCTGCTCCTGCTGCTCCGGTAGCTACTGCTCCTATTCCCGCCTCCGCACCGGTGAAGCCTGCTCCTGAGACTGCTGAACCTGAGGCTCCTACGGCTACTGTGCCTGTATCCAAGCCGGCCAAACCTGCTAAGCCTGGTGTGAAGTCCAGTGCCAAATCCGGTGCAGCTAAACCCTCTGCATCTTCCAAGAAGAAGGCCGCTGAGATCATCGAGGAAGAAGAGCCCAAGGCAACTCATCCCACTGTGCTGGTAGTGACTGTGATTGCTCTTCTGGCGGTACTCTTCCTCTGCTTCCAGCAGTACTCCATTGACACCACCTTCGGTCGTGTGTCTGAGCCGACCTTCGGCTGGCCGTCTGAAGACTCTTCCGAGGAAGCTTCTGCAGACGAAGAAGCCACCGAGGAGGAATCCTCTGAGGAGGAAGCTTCTGATGAAGAAGCCTCTGAAGATGAAGGTGATAGCGAGGAAGAAGATTCAGAAGACGAAGAAGAAGAGTAATTTTTCAACGGAAGAGAGGCTTCCTGAGTCTCACTCTTCACCATGGCAATACAGATTACAGACAGCGATTTCGCAACAGAGGTTCTTGAGAGCCCTGTGCCCGTGCTGGTGGATTTCTGGGCTCCCTGGTGTGGCCCTTGCAAGATGATTTCCCCCATTGTGGATCAGATTGCAGTGGAGCTTGCCGGGCAGGCCAAGGTCTGCAAGGTGAATGTGGATGAGGATAATACTCAGGAGCTCTGCAACCGCTTCGCTATCCGCTCCATTCCCACCCTGATGTTCTTCCGCGGTGGTGAGCTGGTGGATACCATTGTGGGGGCTACTTCCAAGGAGAATCTGGTGGCTCGGCTGCGGGCCTGCATGTAACGCTCCTGCCACCGCATGAAATTCTGAACAAGAACCAGCACCGCCGGTGGTCATCACCAGGCGGTGCTTTTTACAACAATAAAACGAAAAAACATAACGTATATGGCACTCAAAGAAGTAACTGAGAGCACGTTTGAGGCTGAGGTCCTCAACTCCCCCGTACCCGTACTGGTTGATTTCTGGGCCACCTGGTGCGGCACCTGTAAGATGATGATGCCCGCCGTGGAGCAGGTGGGCACCGCCCTGGGCGCTGAGGCCAAGGTGGTGAAGGTGGATGCCGGTCAGCCTGCTGGTCAGGCCATTGCTGTGCGCTATGGTGTGCGCTCTCTGCCTACCTTTATCATTTTCAAGGGTGGTGAGGCTGTGACCACCATCACCGGCATGACCACCAAGGACAAGCTTATTGCTGCCATCAAGGCTGCTTGATTGCTGGCTTGTGTAACTTTGTAGGGCGCTACTGCTGAGGCGGTAGTGCTCTTTTTCTTGCTGTCTGGAGCGTTTTTTGGTAGAATACGCCGCATGAACGCAACGACTTATGTAGCCGCCGCGCTGTTGATGCCCCCGCTGAGCATGGCTGCCGTGCCTGCTCATTTCTCTGACCGGGCTAAGGAGCTCCTTGCTGAGGAGGTGCAGATTGTTCCCACAGAGCACCCGCTTAACGTGGTCTATTTCCTGGGTAACGATAATGAGCCCTCTGCAGATTTTGAACGCCGTATCAGCGAGCTGATGCTCTATGTGCAGCAGTACTACGCCAAGGAGATGTCCCGTCTGGGCTACCCCGGCCGCACTTTCGGGCTTCAGCTTCTGGAGAACGGCAACGTGAAACTGCACGTGGTGCGCGGTAAGTACCCCGCCACCGATTATGCCTATGGAACCGGCCACGGCAAGTGCCTGGAGGACATTGCCGAGTATGCCAAGGCAAATCCCGGTGCCATCTGCAGCGGCCATACGCTGGTCATCATGCCCACGTTCCAGAATGACGAGTACAACGACCTGAACCCGGGTGGCGTGCCGTTCTACGGTCTGGGGCGTAACTGCTTTGCCCTGGACTATACCCACTTCGACCTGAGCCACATTGGCCAGAATACGCACGAGGGGCGCCTGCTTACCAAGTGGCTGGGTGGTCTGGCACACGAGCTGGGCCATGGCCTGAACCTGCCGCACAACGAAGGCCCGGTGAGCGAGAAGGCTGCCCTTGGTACGCCGCTCATGGGTGCCGGTAACTACACCTTCGGCATGCGTCCCACCTACCTCACGCAGAACTCCGCCCGCCTGCTGGATTGCTGCCAGGTATTTGCCCCCGCCGGTGATAAGACGGAGTTCTACGCTGAATGTCCTGCCCCGGTGGTGCAGGCTGCCAGCTTCAAGTGGGAAGGCGATAGCCTGAAACTCTCTGTGACCTGCACAAACTGTGAGTACGTGAACGTGCTTGTGCAGGACCCTCCCTACAACGTGAACCAGGACTACGATGCCGTGGCCTTCTGCCTGGAGGCTGAGGTGCCCGGCACCTACACCGTCACCATTCCCGTGGCAGAGCTTGCCGACCGCAAGAACACCGGTAAGGCCGAGCAGGGTATCGATATCCTGCTGGTGCAGAAGAACGGCAACCGCTACCGCTGGAGAACCACCTTCGATTGGTCCACCCTGAAACCCGGCGATGTGATTCCGCTCACCAAGCCGGAAACCATGTGGCAAGGATATTAACCAGAAAGGGCTCCGGAAGGAGCCCTTTTTGATTGACTATTGGCAGTTGAACAGTTCCGCGGGCTTCCAGCCCGCCTGTATTCTGATTAGTTCTTAATCCCTACTCCTTATTCCTTCCCTTTGGGTTGCTGCTGGGTGATGCAGTGGATGGCGCCACCCTCAATTACCAGGCGGCGGGCATCAATACCCACCACGCGGCGGCCGGGGAAGGCCTCGCGGAGGATGCCCAGGGCGCGGTCGTCCTCCTTGTCCTGCATGAAAATGGGCACAATCACGCTACCATTGCAGATGAGGAAATTGGCATAGCTGGCAGGCAGCTGCTCCAGGCGCCAGTCCTGCGCCACGAGCGGCTGGGGCATGGGCAGGGGGATAATCTCCACCCGGTGCCCGGAGGGGGTGCGGAGATCCTGCAGCCGTTCGTTGTTTTCTGCCAGGGCTCGGTAGTGCGGGGAGTGCGGGTCGGGCTCCACTATGGAAACCACCGCCTCGGGGTTCACAAAGCGAACCATGTCATCGATGTGGCCGTCCGTGTCGTCACCCTCAATGCCTCTGCCCAGCCAGAACACATGCGTGCTGCCCAGCATGCGGTGCAT
>JAGBZE010000217.1 GCA_017628435.1 Akkermansia sp. | reverse complement strand
TGCAGCCAGCACCTCGGCCCATTTGTAGGAGTAATAGCCGGCGCTGTAGCCGCCGGTGATGCAGTGGCGGAGGCGGCGCATGATGGAAGTCCCGGGGGTGGTGTAATTAATCTGCCAGTCGGCAAGCAATTCATTAGAGGCAGCATCAAGTTCCTTGCCCTTGAATTTTTCGTTGTAGTTCATGTGCATTTCCAGGTCGAGCTTGGCAATGCAGAGCTGGCCCATGTTATCCGTGGCGGGAAGGAAGTAGCGGCTGGCCAGCAGCTTGCTGATGAGCTCATCGGGTATGCGGTTGCCATTTTCATAGTGGTAGCCGAAGAGGGAGAATGCCTCGGGCTCCCAGACCCAGTTTTCAGTAATCTGACTGGGGAGCTCCACAAAATCCCATGCCACGCTGGTGCCGGCGTGGGCCTGCAGCTCAGTATTGCTGAGCATGCAGTGCATCATGTGGCCGAATTCGTGGAAAAGCACCACGGCATCCCGGTGGCTGAGCAGGGCGGGTTTGTCACCAGCAGCCGGGGTCATGTTGCACACCAGGGTAGCCAGGTGCGGCTCATGCGGTTTGTGCATTTCAGCAGGTTTGCCATAGCTCATGGGCATCACCCAGGCGCCCTCGCGCTTGCCGCTGCGGGGGAAGAGGTCCATGTAGAAAGTGCCCAGGTGGTAGCCGGTGCGGTCATCGCTCACGGCGAACACGCGCACTTCCGGGTGCCAGGTCTGGATGATATGCGGCTGGGCAGATTCACCCTCTGTAAGGCACTTGCTGGGCAGCTCCGTGAAGGAAATACCGTACAGGTTAGAGAAGATGGTGAACATGCCATCCACCAGCTGATTGCAGGCCAGGTAGGGGCGCAGGGATTCTGCGTCAAAATCATACAGTTCCTCTGCCCGCTCGCGCAGGTAGAAGGAGCGGTCCCATGGATTCAGTGCGGTGGTTACTCTGCCGGTGCGTCTGGTGACGAAGTCCAGTATCTGCTGGCACTCCGCATCAAAGGCGGGCTTCACTTTCTGCATCATGTCGTCCACGAATTTGAGGGCGTTCTTGCCGCCTCCTACCATACGTCGACTGGTGGTGAGGTCTGCATAGGTGTCAAATCCCAGCAGCTCGGCCAGTTCGCGGCGCAGCTCCATGATACGGTCCACAATGGGGGCGTTATCATATTTGCCGCTGCCAATGGTTCGGGCACCCTCCCAGCAGGCCTTGCGCGTGGCTTCCACCTTGCAGTAGCGCAGAACTTCGCCGTAGCTGGAGCTCTGCAGGCTGATGCGCCAGGCCGGGGCCGTGTCTTCGCCGTGAATGCGCTTGCGTGCATCCTCGCGGGCTTTTTCCATCCAGTCGGCACTCATGCCATTCAGCTGGCCCGGGTCGGTGATGATGAGTTCCCAGGCCTCGGTGGAGTCCTGCACATTTTTGCCGAACTCGAGCTGCAACTGTGAAATCTCGTCCTCAATGGCCTTCTTTCGGGCTTTCTGTTCGGGGCTCAGGTCGGCACCCTGGTCCTGGAAGTTATGGATAATCTGCTTCACAAACCGCTGCCTGGCGGGGGAAAGTTCCTTCACCCAGGGTTGGGCGGCGGCGCTGCGCAGTACTGCCCAGATTTTTTCGTTGGCCAGGACTTCGGCGCTCAGGGCATTCCATGCAGGCATCAGTTCTTCCTGCACCTGGCGCAGTTCCTCGTTATCGGCCACGGTTTTGAGGTGGTAGATGCGGTTCTGCACAGTGTTCAGCTCCTCCTGAGCCTGTTCAAGCGCCAGGAAGGTGTTCTCAAAGGTGGCTTCCTCCGGGCGGATGTTGCTGAGCTGCTCCAGACGGTGACGCGCCAGCACCATGGCGGCAGCGGAGTCAATGCGGGCCTGCGCCGGGGTCAGCTTCGACCAGTCGGGGTATAACCCCTTAGCGAAGAAGGGATGCTCGCCGTCCTGGATAGCCTGCTGCACTGCCGCAACCTGCTGCGGCACTGCCTGTTCTGCCACTACCTGCGGCACGCCCAGCAGGGCACAAAGGATACTGGAAAGGAAAAACTGCTTGTTCATGTACGCCTATGATACGCCCGCGCGAGGGAAAATCTTTCACATGATGACAAGCATCCATTCGAAGTGAGGGGGGAGTCCTATGTTTTCGGGACTAGAGACCCGTGCTTCGATGGATTTTCCGCATCAACAATTCGTCAATAGTCTTGCTGTCGGGTGCTCCAGGGGCGGTTGTTGGCGGAAGCTGGTGCGGCGATATGCCGCTGATGGGACCGCTGTATCGGATATCGGTGCGACCCTGCAGAAAGGGAGCGATGCTTTCCCGCATCCTGTTGGAAACGCTGGGGGCTTTATGCCCCAGGTGCACGTGGCGTACGTGCTGCCACTGCCTGGCTGGGATATCTGCCGGATTGGCGTACTCTTTTCCCTCCAGCCGGTAGCAGAAGCCGTCCGCTTTGTCGAGAATGCTCAAGTGCATCCCTTTCAGTTCTTTACATGCGGGGGAGCGTTCGGGTAGCCAGCTGTGGTAGGGGCGGGTTTCTGCCGGGGTGTACAGCGTGGCATCCCTGCTGATGCGGAATCGCGGATTCAGGGCGAACTCTCGCCTGACTTCAAAATAGTGGTATTCCTCATCGCTGCCCAGGTAGTCGATACCACGGGACATGGTGTTATCGGCCAGAGTCAGAAAATCGCGTGCTTCCTGGAGAGTGTATGTCTCCACCTGCTGCTGGCAGGAGCACAGCAGCAGGGCAGACAGCAGTAGAAGAGGTCGATGCATCGGTCTGGTATCAGTGGGGTACAGGAATATCAAGATAATTCCGGAGCGCCTTCCGGAGGTCTTCATCATACGCTCCGTAGTTATCTCTCAGAAGATGGTAGAGATGGGAGGCGATGCGCTCGCGTTCGGGCATTTTCAGCGCATTATACAGATGGTTCAGCACCTGTTCGTCCGCTTCGCAGATGCGGTCCAGCTCGTGGATATCCTCGCAGAGCTCCAGCACCTCCTCGCCAAAGTCCTCAGCGGTTTCCTCGTCGCTGATGCTGAGCAGCGCCTCGTACAGCTCGCGGGCTTTCTCCTGGATTTTCTTCCGGGCGCGTTCACGCTTAGCAGGGGAATACACCTTGCCGGTGGCGGTGGTGTCGCACCACTGCTCCACAACGTATTTCTTCCCATCGCGAATTACCTCCAGCGTGAATACCATGTAGCGGCGGGTGTCGGTCAGTTCCTTACGGTGTTCGGCCTTGTGCATGGGGCCCAGAGCGGTGAAGGCAATCTGCGAGGCGGTGAATTGAGCCTTGCGCTCATCTTCAGCATCCACCACCCAGGCTGTTTCTCTGGTAAAGCCGGGGCCACCGCTGATGAGTTCTGCCTGGTTGTGCGGAATCCGGAGGAGTAATTCCCCGCTAAGGCCTTCCTTCTGTGCCAGTCGGCGGTGCGCTTCTTTACAATCGAACGGTTTGCAGAGGTGTTCCACCAGTTCTTTCTGCAACTGCTCCATGATAGCATCGGTAAGAGGGGTGGGGATGATGGCATCCTCCTGTGGGTACTCCAGCTCCTCTGCCAGCGATGCTGAGCCGTGGAAGTACTGCTTGCTGAGCTTCTCGCTCATGCTCTGCAGAGTGTCCCTCTCACTTGTGAAGTCGCGGCCGTCGATGCGGTGCTTCTTCCGGGCGGCCTTGATGTTTTTTGCCGCAGCATCGGCGCTTGCACGGTCGGTCACCTTTTCCAGATGGCCGATGCAGATAGTGTTGAGTGCCGCGTAGGCTTCGTAACGTTTATCTGCCTCCGGGTCGGGATTAATGGTGAGGGCGGAGGCGGTCATCTGCATGACCGCCAGCAGAACGAGAAGATAAAATGTGCGCATTGTCTGAGCTCATTGTACATGGCTCTGCTCTGCAAGTCAAGGTAGGAGAGCGCTTGTGAGAAGGTGTAAAAACAAAAGCGATGCCATTCACTCTCGGGGGTATGATGCATATCGCGCCCACATGTAGTCTGTATGGATTGCATTGAGTCCGGCAAGCTTCTCCTCTACAGCGCTTCCGTGAGCGGCTGGAGTTGTAAAATTTAGCAAATCTTGCAGGGATAATGAAGAAAAGCTTGATTAAGTCTGCAAAATTTGCTGAATTGGCGAAGAATCAACCGCCCAGAAGACTGTTCAGAATGATGGACAGCGCTTCCATGAGAGCTTCCTGCCCTAGCTGAGGTAGTTGCGGATGTCTTCCAGCCGCTTTTCCGCTGCGGCGCGGCCGATGTTGTAGGCCTCGCGGAGACGGGCGGGGTTCTTTTCCACTCGGGAGACGGGCAGGGGGGAGTCGGGGCGGATGACGAGCGCCTTGCCGGCGGCTTCCTGGCGGTTCACATAGTCGCGCTGGGCATTGTACATGAGGTGGCGCACTTCCATGGCCTGCACCAGTGCCGGATATTTGCGGTACAGGAGGCGGATGAAGGGCATGGCGGTGGTTTCCTTTTTATCGTACTCTGCATGCTGAGTCAGGATGACCACGTTGCGCGTGTAGCCGATGCTTTCGAAATACTGCAGCGGAATGGCATCGGTAATGCCGCCGTCCAGCAGTTTCCTGCCTTCAATTTCCACCAGCTGTGAGACCAGCGGCATGGAGGCCGAGGCTCGAATCCAGTCGAATTCGTGGTCATCGCGCCCCGTGAATTCATGGTAGAGCGGCTTGCCGGTCACCACATCCGTGCAGACGAGGTGAAATTCGGTGGGGTTGGCCTCGAAGGCCTCGAAATCGAAGGGGTCATGCACCAGTGGTACCTCTCCGTAACAGAAATCCTTGCTGTACAGGTTGCCATCGCGGAAGAGATTGCGGATGCTGCAATAGCGTTTGTCATTGCAGAAGCGTTCGTTGTAGCGGATGGCGCGGCCAATCTGGCCGGATTTGTAGTTCACCCCGAATGCAGCCCCGGCGGAAACACCCACAATGCCATCGAAGGTGATTCCGTTCTCCATCATCACATCCGTCACCCCTGCGGTGAACATGCCGCGCATGGCGCCGCCTTCCAAAATCAGTCCTTTTTTCATTTCTGTTCGTATTCCAGCGGTTGCAGTAAGAGCGGGGTGAGATTTGGCAGAGCTTCAAGGAATGGGGCAAGGGCCTGCATCCGCGCAGGAGTGCGCAGTTCTGCGGGCAGCACCGGGGAGCTGTAAGGCTGCTTGTATGAGCTGGCGATGAGAAGGGTGTCTCGGAATTGCAGCGCCAGGGCATTGATGCGCATCATTTCCCATTTGCCACCGTTTCTGAAATAATCAAGCGTGTCTTGTTGCTCTCGAAGCGCGTTCAGACAGTCCTGCTCATCCTGTTGGGTCACGGCGTTGCAGAGACTCGTGAAGAAGTATAGGGCGGTTTTATAGTCCTTTGACCAGCGATGCTGGAGGAGTTTTTCGGGGCGATTCAGCATTTCGGGACCACCCAGAATCTGCAACAATTCCTGGATAGCAGAAATTAACTCCGGCTCTGTTTCTGTGTCGGTCAGCAGTTGTTTACATTTTTTGCTCAATCGTGCGAGCGTGTTCAGCCCATCTCCTGAGACGATTTCGTACCTGTAGACGATGCCGCATTCTTCCAGATAGGTATCATTCATCCATTTTCCCTGCCAGAGCACGGCATCTGCCAGCATGATGAGCTCATGCCGCGTTTCCGGTGGCAGCTGCCCGAGACTGAGACAATGAGGGCGTATCATTTCTGCGGTGTAGCGCACATCATCGGCGGTCAGTCGGGATGCCAGGGCCAGATATTTCAGCTCGTAGTACACCGCCATCGCATCTTCCAGCGAGGTTTCGTGCACCGGACTACTGACGGGGGATGCCTGCGGGGCTACGGTGCCTTGCTGCTCCTGTGCAGAGCAGGGGAGCAGAGTCACGCCGAACCAGGACATAAGGAAAAGATGGCGGAGCATGGTTATGAGGGGGTGTTGATTTCTTCGAGTTTCTGCAGGGCTCTGCTGTGGTTATGTTTAGCAGCTTCCTTGAACCACTTGATAGCTTTTTTCGTATTGGGGGAGCAGCCGCGGCCCTCCAGCAGCATGAGCCCCAGGCGGTAGCAGGCCTCCGTATTTTCCATGCGGGCAGCTTGCCAGTACCAGTTAAAGGCTGTTTCGGCATTTGCTTCGACCCCGTTGCCGATTTCGTAGCACCTCCCCAGTTGCACGGCTGCCGGTGCGCTCAGTCCATCTGCTGCACGCAGCAGAAGCTCTATGGCCTGTTCCGGGTTGCGATCCACGCCGATGCCGTAAAGACGGCAGAAACCGAGCCAGAAGGTGGCGTTGGCATGGCCTTTTTCGGAGGCTTTGCGGAACAATGTGGCTGCTTCAGCAAAGTTCTGCGTGCATCCTACACCCTGGAGCCGGCAGAAACCCAGGCTGCATTGAGCCTCGGTGTGGCCGGCGGCGGCGGTGCGTTCCAGCCAGGCAATGCCCAGAATATCACTTTTTTGCACGCCCTCGCCGCTCAGGTGTGCCATGCCGAGCCGGTACATGGCTTCGAGATTATGCTGTTTTGCCGCTTTGACCCACCAGGTACAGGCCTCCTTAGGGTCGCGCTCCACTCCCTGTCCGCTGAAATAGCGTTCTGCCAGGTGGCATTGGGCATCGGCATATCCCTGTTCGGCTGATTTACGCAGCCAGTGCATGCCCTTGCTGGTGGATTGCGGCACGCCGCTGCCGGTGAAATAACAGCGTGCCAGTTGCAGCTGGGCGGCGGCATCGCCGGCCTCGGCAGCATCACGGCTCTGCTGCGAGATATCGGCCACAGTAACGGCTTCCACTTCTTCTAATTCCACCCATTCCTCCTGGGAAAGCAGAGGTGTAGTAAACAAAATCAAGGGGATGATAGTGCGGCGAATCATGTGATGGCTGAATCTTCGACCACAATCTAGCAGGTTTTGTTGAAACTGGCAAGATTTTCGTCTTGTCTGACGATGTGTCAGGAAGCATTTTCTGCATAAACTGCTTGATTGCCGGGGTGTTATATGTTAAGAGTCTGGTATGTCGATAATCTTGCATAGCAATGGCTCTGGTGTGGCGGGGCGATTGGTGGCCAGTGTGGTGGGGTTGGTGATGATGCTGGGTGCCGGATGGCTTTTGTTCTGGAATGAGGGCAGGGCGGTGAAGGCGCAGCAGGCGCTGGAGGAGGGGCGGGATGCGGTAGTCTCCCTGTTGACGGTGGAGAAGGAGCTGGAAGCGAATGAGGGCTGCCTGGCGCATGCCCAGGGTACAGCCCGCACGGAGGAATCGGTGCGCGAGCCGCTGTTCGGCTTTGAGGTGCCCTGCTTGCGGCTGGTGCGGCAGGTGGAATATTATCAGTGGGTGGAGAGAAAGGATAAGCGCCACACCCAGCAGGACGACGGCAGCGCGAAGATGCGGACGCATTATCACTATACGCAGCGCTGGGTGGACCGCCCGGTGAATTCCCGCATGTTCCGGGAGACGCACCACCGCAACACGGTGGCTCTGGACCTGCCCTCGGATTCCTGCTGGGGGGCGAAGCGTGTGCACATGGGGGCGTTCCTGCTTCATGCCGGGCAAGTATCCCGGGCGGGCGAGGTGGCGGAGCTTTCCGCCGCGCAGGTGCAGCTGCCACCGGAGTGGGCGGCTCGGGGTACGTGGTCGGGCAATTCGTTTTATATTGGGTGCAATGGCCCGGCCAATGCCGATAACCCGCAGATTGGCGATGTGCGTATCACCTGGAGCGCGGCTCCGCAGCAGGCACAGGTTACCCTGGTGGCTCAACAGCGCGGGCATACCTTTGTGCCCTACGTGGCGAAAAGCGGCTATACGGTCGATTTGCTGCGCAACGGGTGCTACTCTGCCGCCGAGATGTTTGAGCACGCCATGCAGCAGAATCAGATTTTGTGCTGGGTGTTGCGCGGGGTAGGGGTGTTGCTCATGCTGGTGGGTATGTGCATGGCGCTTATGGTGCTGCGTGGTCTGGTGGGGTGGATTCCGCTGCTTGGCGGCTTGCTGGAGGGTGGCGTAGTTCTGGTGGGGCTGGCTGCGGGTGTGCTGGTCAGCCTGGTGATTGTTGCCTCTGCCTGGTTCTTCTATCGTCCGCTTCTTGCGGCAGGGCTGATTTTCTTTGGCGTTATTCCTGTCTACTACTTAATATCTCGCCGCAGGCGAAATCCTCTCCACGCCAGCGGAAAAATCTCTGAAAATCGTATTTAATCTGCCCATGCGGGCAGAGAGAATTTCGCCTTCGGCGAGAGAATTTCTGCACCGCAGAGAGAATTTCGCTTGTAGCGAGAGAATTTCGCAAACTGCGTTTGCGAGATATTGAGGGGGTTGAACCTTGACAGCACGATAGGTGCGTGGTAGAGTCGGGGGTGTATGAGTAGTGAGAGTCCTGCGCGCGCCTGGGCCTGCGTGAATCTGGAGGCCATAGCCCATAACCTGGATATTGCCCGTCAGGCATTGCCTGATACGGAGCTGATGCCGGTCATCAAGGCAGGGGCATATGGTCACGGGCTGGAGCCGGTGGCGCGTCGGTTGGATAATCACGGTATCTCCTTCTTCGGTGTGGCCAATGTGGGCGAGGCTCGCCGACTGCTTCGCGCCGGTGTGCGCACCACACCTTTTATTCTGGGGCCGACTTTCCCGGCAGAGCGCGAGGAGATTGTGCAGAATAACTGGTGCTGCACCGTGTCCAGTGTGGAGGAAGCGGAACAATTTCAGAGTCTGGCCGCCCTGCAGAATAAGGAATTTGCTCTGCATGTGGCGGTGGATACCGGCATGGGGCGCGAGGGATTCCTGCCCGAACAGCTGGGTGCCGTGGCCGCGCAGCTGAAGAATATGCCGAACCTGCGCATTGAGGGCGTGATGTCCCACTTCCCCTCGGCAGATGAGGATGTGCCTTTCACGCAGGATGAAATAGGTGTGTTTGAGGGCTGCGTGAGCACGCTGCAGCAGTATTTTGACCTGCGCTACCGTCACATTGCCGCCAGTGCGGGGGAACTGGGGTATGAGGTGCCCGTAGCGAACCTGGCACGCCCCGGTCTGCTGCTTTACGGCGTGGCGCCCATGGCTTCCATTTACGATGGTGTGCTGCGCTCGACTCTGAGCCTGCATGCCCGTGTGACCCTGGTGCGTGAGCTCCCTGCGGGGCACGGAGTGTCCTATGGCCGCACGCATGTGACGAACCGCCCCACCCGCGTGGCGACTATCGGCATAGGCTATGCGGATGGCTGGAACCGCCAGATTTCCAACAAGGGTGCCCGTGTGTTCATCAATGGCCACTATTGCCCCATGCTGGGGCGTGTGACCATGGACCAGATTATGGCCGATGTAACCGACCTGCCCGGGGTGCAATCCGGTGATGAGGTGGAGCTTTTCGGCGAGCATATCCCCGTGACCGAGGTGGCCGAGAAGGCCGGCACCATCGTGTGGGAGATTTTCACCGGCCTCGGCCCGCGTTTGCCGCGCGTTTATTGATGCCCCCTGCTGCATAGGTATCACTGTGCCCAGGCATTATCCCGCCTTTTTGCTGTAACTGGGTACAGAAATGGTGCAAATTTTGCTTGATAAACATACGATATCAGGCGGAAATAGAACAAAAGTTGTCAATATCGAAGAAAAGGCTTGCTAAGTGAGGTGATTAGCTGTATTCTTTGCCCCGCGCGGGTTTATCAAAAAATCCGGTCGTTGGTCCTCCTTTTCCGTTGGAAGCAGAGCCCGTATGGAGGGGAACCCGGCCACCAAAATACACTAATATGTCTGACGAAATCATTCAGGAGCAGGGGCCCATCAAGCTGGCCCATTTCGAGATTCCGAACACGCTTAAGCGCATCGCTGACCCGGAGGATCCCAACCACGTGACCTTCATCGCCGAGCCCATCGAGACCGGCTTCGGTCACACTCTCGGCAACTCCCTGCGTCGCGTGCTGCTCAGCTCCCTGGAGGGTGCTGCCATCACCAGCGTGCGTATCGCCGGTGCCCAGCACGAGTTCACCTCTCTGCCCGGCGTGGTGGAGGACGTGACCGAAATCATCCTCAACCTCAAGAAGGTCAAGTTCAAGCACTTCGGTAAGGAGCCCCGCACCCTTTCCCTTCGCGTGACGAAGCAGGGCGTGGTGACCGCCGGTGACATTCAGGATGACCACATCTACACCGTAGTGAACAAGGACCAGGTTATCTGCCACCTTGACCAGAGCACCATCTTCGATTGCGACTTCGAGGTGTGCGTGGGCCGTGGTTTCCACACCGCCGACGACAACAACGACAAGGACCGCCCCATCGGCGTGATTCCGATTGACTCCATCTTCTCCCCGGTGACCCGCGTGAAGTACGCTGTGGACAACGCCCGTGTGGGCCAGATGACTGAGTTCGACAAGCTCGTGCTCGATATCTGGACCGATGGCCGCGTGAGCCCCGCCGACGCCATGCTGCAGGCCGCCAGCATCATGCGCCACCACCTCGACGTGTTCGTGGACGCCGACAGCCGCCGCGTAGAGTTCGACAAGGCCAACGGTGGCGAGCAGGATGCCAACACCGCTCAGCTCCGCAAGCTGCTCAACATGAGCGTGAACGAAATCGAGCTCTCCGTACGTGCTGCCAACTGCCTGAACAACGCCAACATCACCCCCGTTGGTCAGCTGGCCATGAAGACTGAGAGCGAAATGCTCAAGTACCGCAACTTCGGTAAGAAG
>JAGBZE010000017.1 GCA_017628435.1 Akkermansia sp. | reverse complement strand
CCCCGCTTGTCAATCAGTAACTTCGATGCAAACACACATTACCCCCTCATTTTCACCCTGTTTCAGACCCCAAATTTAAAAATTTTGCAGAAAATGTGAAATTTGCATTGCCAAGAATCAAAAAATCGTGTAGACTGTCGCACCCACCCGAGCCGGGAGGCTCACTGAACATTTACTAATTACAAGAAGGAGACAAGATGAACATTCTCGACACTATCGGAAAAGAGCAGATGAAGGACGACGTGACGCCCTTCAACGTTGGCGACACCGTGAAGGTGCACTGCCGCGTGATTGAAGGTGGCAAGGAACGCGTGCAGATCTTTCAGGGCATCGTGATTGCCAAGCGTGGCGCCGGCATCAACGAGGCTTTCACCGTTCGTAAGATTGCCTACGGCGAAGGCGTGGAACGCTCCTTCCCCATCCACACCCCCAAGATTGCCAAGATTGAGGTTGTGACCCGCGGTAAGGTTCGCCGCGCCAAGCTCCACTACCTCCGCAGCCGCGTGGGTAAGGAAGCTGTCACCGTGAAGACCATCCGCTAATCGCCGGATTCCCTCACCAAACGTTTTTATGACTCAGGCCATTCCGATAAGGAATGGCCTGGTTTCTCATTTGTTCGACCAACGCAACATGCAGGCTGCATGCCGCACAATGGCACGCCCCGCAAGTGCTCTGGCTTGCGGGGCGTGGTGTCACAAGATGTATAGACGGCTTACTTCTTGCTCAGAAGCAATTGAAGGAGGCTGAAGAAGACTTCTGTCCCAGTCTTACTGCGCTTGAGAGAATCCAACGCAGCCTTGCCAGGAGACATAGGGCGGTACTCAATGTGCTTGCCCCAAGCGGTTCCATTATCAACTCGTCCGGAATGAACAACCACTCGTTCCATCCCCACCGGACGAGAGGCCCCCATATATGAAGTAGTATTGCCATCAGGCGTCACAACAGTGGCGTAAGGCAACTCGCGAGTAGTGTAGCCGCTTCCTTTTCCGTATACCTTCATATCTGAAGCGGTGCTTATCGAAGACGCAAAAGTCAGCAAACACGTAATGGAACAGATGTATTTCATCATATGCTTTTATAATCTTTCATGGGTTAAGGCTGCGACGCGAATATATCTGTTTTGCTATATTTGTCAACAGTTTTTTCTAGATAATTTATTTTTGTCGTCAAATAACGCAAATTATCATTTTTCTGCGACCATTTTCTAAAACTTCTCCGCAGCACACAGCACGGTCCTGTTGCACCCCATACGACTACGCCGCGCTGAAAACACTAGTTCGCATACCTCACTGCTATCATTCTCTGCTAATGCTACCCAGCAAGGGAACAATTAGCGTCCCCGCCCCACCCCAAGATTGAGGTTGTGACCCGCAGTAAGGTTCGCCGCGCCAAGCTCCACTACCTCCGCGACCGCGTGGGTAAGGAAGTCGTCACCGTGAAAACCATCCGCTAATCCCGGAGTTTTCACCACACGTTTTCATGACACAGGCCATTCCTACCGGAATGGCCAGGTTCTTTTTGTGTATTCGCCGGCGTTATCATGTAAGAAATTTACAACAACCACGGCATACATGGACACCCTTCCCATGGTACCCTAATGCAGTTAATCGCTAAATAATTCATTTTGTTGCTATTTTTTTAATTCTCACCCTTGACTTTTATAGCCTTTTTGCTATCATAATACCGTCTCCCATGTATATGACCTTGTTTTCGATACATGCAGAGACATATTATTCACCTGAAGAAACAGAAAGGATAACAAAAAATGAAGAAAATCATGATGACTCTCGTGGCCGCATGCGTAACCATCAGCGGTTTTGCCATTGGCGCTTCTACTTCCGAGCGTCCCTTTGACTGCTATGGCTACCGTTGTGTCCATTGCAACGGCTCCGGTTTCAATGGAAACTATAATTGCTGGGCCTGCAAAGGCACAGGCCGCATCGGCGAATATTAATAAATAAGGTTCAACCTTTTCCGGGGCGGGTAGCGGAAACTCCGTTGCCTGCCTCTTTTATTCCGGAAATATGAAACGACGGCTGATTTTCTGTATATGGCTGAGTTGCACCCAGCTGGGAGCAACGGAATCAGTCGCGCTCGCGTACCAGAATGCAGAAACGGGCTACACCCTGCTGGGATATTCCAGATCACTGGATACCATCGCCACCACTACCCCCGGGCGCAACAGCATACGCATTCACACAGCCGATTCCACGCATGATTTGCGCTGCGATATATCAGTCCATCAAGCTATATTCCTTGAGAACGGCGCTATGTTTTTCTTCGGCACCGATAAAGGGGGAAAAAGCCATCTCGGTGTACCTTGTGCAACTGGCAGCCTGCAAATCATCACCCCACCTGATGCACCGGAATGGTTCAGGCTTACACATGTGCGAGAACATGCAGGAACCGCCGAATTCACCATTCAAGGAGCCGTGGCACCTACTGCAGATGCCCCACTCTATAAAATCAATCCTCACGCATCATCTCTCTCTTTTCAGCCGTTTCATGATACAGCACCGGGCAGCATCGCCTGGGCTATGGATGGAGACGGCATATTGAAAGCCGCCTTGCGCTGGAATAAGGACGGCTCTAAAACGCTCGAATATAAAGCGGGCAGCAGTACATTCACCCCCATATTACAGTTACCAACAGCAAACCGCCTGCAACTGGTCGGCATCAATGACCGAGGTCGCATACTTCTGCTCCATGATCACCAGACAGAGCATGCAGTCCTGGCTGAGTACGACCCGGCCACAGGCCAGCTGAAGAACATCAGTGATGGCAACAAGGCAGAGATATCCAGTCTGCTAACCCGAACCGATGGTACGGTATTAGGCTACTGTACCCAACGAGAAAAATTACAATACCACCCACTGCGCACGTGCAACCTGGTATCTGATTTTCTCCGCGGGCTTCCCCTTGAAGCATCTGCCCGCATTGTCAGCGTATCCGATGATGAATCAAAACTTCTGGCCTGGGTAAGCGAGCATTCCGGCCCCTTCAAACTGATAGTTTATTCCTCAGGCAAAGGGTGTGTCCCGCTTGTGCAGTCTGCCCCGATTCCGCAAACCCGTCCGACGCAATTTGCCGAATATCCCGCAGCAGACGGAACACGCATTCCCGTATACTACACTCTGCCAGAAGGTAAAGGTCCGTTCCCGACGGTCATCTTCGTGCATGGTGGTCCGCGCATGCGGACAGATGATTCCTATGACTGGCGCGTGCAGTACCTCGTAAGCCAGGGATTCGCCGTAGTGCAACCCCAATTCCGCGGCTCACGCGGATGGGGCAGCAGCTTCATGCATGCCGGAAATCGCCAATGGGGCAAAGGCTGCATTCAGACAGACGTGAATGATGCCATTCCATGGCTCATCCGGCAAGGGATCGCACAGCCGAATAAAATCGCCATCTTCGGTGGCTCCTATGGAGGCTATGCTGTCACCGCAGCGCTAGCATTCACCCCCGGTCTGTACACCTGCGGAATCTCCTTATTCGGCCCCCAGGACCTCATACTCCACCTGCAGAAAATGAATGGCATGGATGCCCCCTTTGCAGGAGAAGATTCCCTCACCATCGGAGATATCAGCACAGCAGAAGGCAGAGCGCATCTGCGCAGCATTTCTCCCGTATACCACGCGGAAAACGTTCGAGAACCTCTCCTGCTATATTACGGGGGCAAGGATACCCTTATTCCCCCGGAGCATTCCCAAAGGCTCTACAAGGCTCTCCGCGCAGCGGGCAAGGATGTCACCCTGGTCACCTACCCCGATGAAGCCCATGGATTCACAAACCCGGCGCACGAACCCCGGCTCTACGCCCGTCACATAGTCCCTTTCCTGCGCCAACACCTGAACAAAAATACACAACAATGAAGCCATCCATTCTGAGAAAAATCTGGTTCCCTCTTTTGTTGCTCATTCTTTTACTCAGCAGCGTCGTAGCGGGCATTCTGTATCAGAAACTGTCTATCCTCCATCATCATTGCGACGATCCGGCGTGCCACCACCACCATCCTCCACAATGCGGACAAGATGATTGAATCAGCACGTCAAATATGCTTTTCCCACAGCCGAGCCTCCCGACTATGAGGCGGTCTTCTGATTGGCCCTTGCATGGGCATTGCCTTCTGTGCCGGCAATGCCCATGATGCAGCCGGTGCAACGCACGTAAGTTGAACAGATCCTTGACTGGCGCCTGCAAAAGCTCCTCAACACGCAGCGCGTTGACTTATTATATGAGCCCCTTTATATCCCCCGCCTTACCGGAGCGCTCAACGGCACGCTCCAGCAGCACGGAGCAAACGGACACATTCTTCATGATGGTTCCATTCTGCAGTTTGTAATGGGGTAATACCGCCGCCCTTGTATAGGTCAATCGGTATTTTCGAAAGATTCAGCAAAAGGCGTACGCACTCTGCATCTCCGGCGCTGGCGGCCACTTTGAGAGCAGTGGAACCATCCTCGTTGACCGCATTAACATCTGTTTCCGGAGAAGAAAGCAGCGCCTCCACACATTTATAATGCTTCTCTCTTACAGCCCAATGAAGCGGAGTATCCCCACTGCTCTTCTCGGCTCTGTTGACATCCACCCCAGGGGTTGAAAGCAAAAGTTTCACACATTCGATATGGCCTTTTTTTACAGCCTCATACAGAGGAGTCCTACCGTTCTGATTGGCCTTATTAACATACACCGCGGGTGCTGAAAGCAAAAGTTTCACACACTCGGCATGGCCTCCGCTCGCTGCAACATTCAGGGGAGTCCAACCGTTCTGATTGGTCTTATTAACATCCACCCCGGGTGCTGAAAGCAAAAGTTTCACACACTCGGCATGGCCTCCGCTCGCTGCAACATTCAGGGGAGTCCAACCGTCCTTAGTGGTCATGTTGACATCCACCCCGGGTG
>JAGBZE010000216.1 GCA_017628435.1 Akkermansia sp. | reverse complement strand
GGCAACGCTGGAGATTTACCATAATCTCGGGTTTAATAACTATTTTGATCTGGAACGCCTTCGTTCCCTCAACAACCTTTACAGATAACATAAATTCCCCTATATGGATACCACAGACAAGACAAATGAGGACACTCTTCCGCTTACGCCGGAGGAAATCAAGGCTATTGGTGAGATTGCCATCGGCCCTTCCAAACATGAACAGTTCCTCAATGCTCACTACAAAAAGCTTATGTGGGGAGGCATCACCCTTGGCGTGGCAGCAGGTGGAGTCATTGCCTTCTTCTCAAATCGTAACGATATGCGCCACGAGGCTGCCGCTCAGGTTGTGCATGCCATGCAGATTACGGCTCCTGGTCAGGGAATTGTCAGCGCGGAGGATTATGATGCCACAGTGTTGCAGACTTTGCAGCAAGAGTATGCACAGACACCCTCTGCAGATACCGCTGGCCTTTTGAAAGCTCTGTCTCTCCTTGCAAAGGGGGATGATGCAGGTGTTGCGGCTGTTGAGAAGCTGGCTGACAGTAATGCTGTTCTTCCTCTTCGAGCCCGAGCACTTGCTGCGCTGGCTACCTATCAGCTGCAGCAGGGGAAAGATTCCGCCGCTACCTGGACTCGCATCACCCAGCTGGAAGCCAATCCCTATTCCGCTCTGGCATATCTAATGTTGGGTGATATTGCCAGGAACAAGGGTGAGAAAGACGCTGCTCGTTCTTGGTATGAGCAGTGTGTGGCCAAGTGCCCCACCAGTGTGTTGGTAACAAACAAGACTGTGGAGATGCGCCTGGCTTTGCTGGACGTAGATGCCCCCACCCCGGTGGAAGCTGTTGAGCAGCCGAAGGAAAACCCGCTGGGGGATAATCCACTCGGTGAGACTCCGGAGGTAGGTACCACTGAATTCAACCCTGGTTTCTGATTCATGGGGCTCTATCAGGACAATTTCTCCGGTCTTTCTGAGCTGGAACGCCTGGCCGCTATGGCTCACGATCCCGTGCGCGTGCATGAGATCGGTGCAGACCAGTGGCCGCTTACCATGATGGCCTGCGGGCTGATGGCCAGTAATGATGAGGAGAAATTGGAGGAAAATTTCGATATTTATGATATCTTTGCCTCTAAAACAACGGTTGCAGCACGCAAGAGCAGCCTCATTCAGCTTTCCCGCTTCATTACCGGACGCAAGGGTGAGGGGTGGAAATCCATGATTCCTTATGCTACCAATGAGCCGGATGCCGGTTTGAGCCGTAAGGCTGCCACCTATGTGCTTACCCTGGCTCAACCTGGTCCTGCCGAGCATCTTGCCGGTGTGCAGGAGCTGGTGCGTCGCCTTGTGCATGATGAGTCTACACCCACCTCTGTTCTTGACGCAGTGCTTAGCCTGGCAGACATGCGCGTGTTGCCGCTTCTTCAGCCTCTTTATGAGCTTGATGCAGAGCGCATGGAGGAACTGCTTGCAGATGTGCTGACCACGCCGAACCGTCTCAGCTGCGCTTTTGTTCTGCGCGCGCTTGATGTGTATCCCTCCCTTTCGGAGGTGGTGACTGATGCTCTTTGCCGCATTGCTCCGCTTTCTCCGGTTATCCTGGATGTCGCGTTGCCCATTCCTACTTGGGCATTCGAGAAACCTACCCCCCAGCCTCTGCATGGCTGGACTTCCACTGAATATTTCCAACGCATGCTGCCGGAGCTTCAGCCGCACCTTACTGTGGAGCAGCTCCAGCGAGTGCGCACCGCCTATAAGGCATAATAAAAGAAAACAGACATGACTCCGTAGTTCAACGGATAGAACGGCCCTCTCCTAAAGGGCAGATATGGGTTCGATTCCCGTCGGGGTTGTCTCAGTAAAACTCCCCGGCTGTTGTGAGAAACAACCGGGGAGTTTTGTTTAGGTTATAAAATGTTCAACGTTTTCTGTAGAGTCTCCAGGAACCATCTTCTGCAACAATCTCCCATGCGTCTGGCCTGGTGATGATGTCGTAGCGAGAGCGGTGCACAGCCAGGTAATCCCCGTGACGAAGACGGTCGGGCTCTACCGTCAGAATTTCTGCTTTACCTGCAGAGTAGAACTGGGCAGAGTAGGGAACCTTGTTATCAACATAGTAAAGGGGGGCATGTTTATCCCAGCCCTGCAGAAGCTTTTCGTGACAACGATACCGGATATGGTCAAACCCCTTGCCTATGCCGAAGAGTCCAATAATGGTGAGTACAGGAATAGCGGCGAATACAAACATGCGGTAGTCTCGTTGCTCGCTGTCTCTCAGTGCCCAGAGCCGGCGGATAAGTAGGATGCAGAAGGCAGGAACCGCCGGTAGGATGTAGGCCGGGAGTATGTTTCTTGCCATGGTGAAAAATACCGGCGTGCTGAGTGCCCAGCACCAGAGGAAGGCTGTTTCCTGTTTGCAGAAAGTAGCTGCTTTTTTGCGCAGAATAAAGGGAACCAGAAGCACCCAGGGCAGGAACATTTCCATTGCATAGAGCCAGATTGTACCGATGGCTCGGGAATGCCCCTTGCCGTACAGGTCACCAGCCCAACCTTTTACAAGGAAGCGCTCGAAGTGTTCTCCGATGATGAAGTAACGCAGGAACCCGGGAGTTGCCTTTTCGGCTGCAATGTACCAGGGCAGGGTGAGTATCAGCATGAGCAGGGTTCCACTAATCCAGGGGAGTTTCTTCCACAGTTGTCCCCATGCGCGTTGCCAGAGAGTCCATGCAAAGACTGGCAATCCGCAGACCACAAGGGCGAGCGGCCCTTTGCTGAGCAGGCCGATGACCAGACCAAGGAAGAAAATGAAGCCCCAGCTTCGGTTGGGAGCTTCATCGGTCATGGCCCGGTAGAAGCTGAGCATGGTCAGTGTGGTACCGAAGGCCAGGAATGCATCTGTCATGACGGCACCAGCGGCTACAAAGCCCATTGCTGAAGTCAGGAAAACGATGATAGCTGCCACCGCCTGTTCGGTTTTCTTGTTTCTGAACGGCCAGATGAAGAAGCAGAGCCCCATGCCGAGTGTGGCTAGATAGGGTGCAAGGCGTGCAGCAAACTCATTGATGCCGAAGAGGTACATGGTTGCGGCGCTACCCCAGAAGGACAGTGGTGGTTTTCCCCAGAACGGTACTCCATATTCAAACTGCGGCTGGAGCCAGTATCCGGTTTCCACCATTTTGCGTGCCATTTCACCATAGCGCGCTTCTGTGGTATCCATAAGCGGGTAGATTCCCAGACTCAGAAGACGAGCCAGTAGCACGCAGGCGAGCATCATTAGCAGCAAGGGGAGTATGTTCTCCTTAGGGGGGGAAATGGTCAGGAAACGCCTGGTCTGCGGGAAATTCTGGCGCAGAAGAACAATGCTGCATATGAAGAATAGCAGGATGCCGCCCAGATAGATGCAGGGCAAGGCATATATCTGCACCATATCCGGTACAGCTTTGAGCCCATATATCCATTTGAAGATGTGGAACAGCCCGTCGTCGTAAAGAGCCGGGACTTCAGCAATTTTGTCAAGTGCGCATGCCTGATACATCAGCAGGAAACCTGTGCCGGTTGTGATGCCTGGAATAGCAAGACGGAGGAGGTAACTCGGCACTGGCGCTGTAGGCATGAGCCTGTTGTGCAGTATGTATACGGTGACAATTAATTCAAAGAAGAGTATGACAGCCATCCATTCACAATAGGGGAGTTCCAGCATTTGCTGCCATGCTTTGGCCGGGGCCATGATGAATTCCCTTGTGAGCAGATGGAATGAATCGCCGGAGACGATTTCTACCAGCTCCTCGAGCCAGTGGATGAGACAGAAAAGTGAGAAAAATCCAAGTGTAATACGCTTATCCCATCGCCCTGCATGGAAATCTCCTGGTAATACATTCAG